>CAUUXN010000022.1:0-18236 GCA_963548985.1 uncultured Haemophilus sp.
GTAAACGACCACCAATATTTAATAAACAACTTACATCTGCACCGATTAAATATTGCGGTTCAACCTCTTCAATATGCTCAACTTTTTCTTTCACCATTTCGCCAGAAATCTCTGCCATTTTCACAGAGAAAGTTCCACCAAAGCCACAGCAAGTTTGTTGATTATGAATAGGAAGAAGATCTAACCCTTTTACACCTTTCAAGAGAGCGATTGGTTCATCAACAATGCCTAATTTACGAGTAAGACTACAAGAAGGATGATAAACCGCTTTACCAGGCAAATAGGCGCCAACATCTGTTACACCTAATTTATTGACGATGAAATCCGTTAAATCACAGAAACGTGCGACGACCTTTTTCGCTCGCTCAGCCCAACCTAACTCACCAGCTTTAGTGAAATAGTCAGGATAGTTTTTGATAGCATAAACACAGGAACCTGCAGGGGCAACAATGGGATAATCGTTCACTTCAAAGGTTTCGACTAAGTTTTTCATGCCAGGGATGGCTTGTTTGGTGTAACCGCTGTTTAATGCTGGTTGCCCACAACAGCCTTGTTTTTCAAGGAAGATAACATTACAACCGAGTTTTTCCAGTAGTAATACAGTGTTTTTTGCCACACCGCTCTTTACTACGTCGGCAATACAAGTAACGTAGAAATTTACGTTCATAAATAATTACTCCAACAATAATAGAAAATAAAAAGTAAAATATTCGATAAAAGTTAAGCAACCGCCTACAAAGTGCGGTTGCTTTTTGCCTCTATTTTAGAGCGCATAGAATAGCGGAATTAAAAAACTTGCACAAAGGGCTGCAATGATACCGTAAACTACCATAGGTACAATCGTAGTCTTAATGATTGTTCCTTCTTTGTTTTGAATATTCAATACGGAAGAAACTGCTACGATATTATTAATACATACCATATTACCCATCGCACCACCTACTGATTGTAACGCAAGAATTAAAGTCACAGATAAACCTGTGGTTTCTGCTGTCGATAATTGTACGCTACCGAATGTTAAGTTAGATACGGTATTTGAACCTGAGAAAAATGCGCCTACAGCACCTAAGAAGGATGAGAAGATTGTCCAGTCACTACCGGTAACTTCTGCAAAGGTACGACCTATGATTTTTACCATAGAATGCTCGCCACCCACTAACATCAAGTTTACCATCACTAAGGCTCCCATTAAGGCAATAAATGGATTTTTTACTTGGCTTAAGCTTGTACTAAAAATGCCTTTTGTTCTACTGAAGTTCACTCCGAAAAGTGGTAATGAAATTAATACGGTAATTACAAATGGAATTAACGCAGGTACATAAAGAAGTTTATAGCTTTCACTCACTTCTGAACCGAAGATATTTTTCAAACTAAAAATTAAACCTTTGCTGACTTCAAATGTGCCTAATGAACCTAACGCTGTGGAGAACCACACATCTTTGTTATTCATTAAGCCTTTTAAGCCTAATTCTGGAATACGTGTAACGATTAAGAATAAAATTAATAAACCGGTTGGTAGTAATGCTTTAGCAACTTGGCCTGCGCTAACAGCATTATTATCTAACTTGTTTTCAACTTTCGCTAAACCAATACCTTTATTCGCTACAAATACAGAAATAAAGAGACCAATTGCACCACCGACTAGTGATGGGAACTCATAGTTAAATTGTGCAATTAAGAAGTAAGGAATCACGCAAGAGAATACGCTGATATAAATGAAAACAATATTTTGACGGATTTCTTTCCAGGTCACCATGATGCGTAATGCCATCAATGGAATCACTAATGCCGCAATGGAGTGGACAAACGCTGTCATCGAACCAATTTCAAGAATCGATTTTGAATCTAATTTTAACGGACCAAAACCGAACCAAGTTGGTGTACCTACAGCTCCAAAAGAAACCGGAACCGAATTCATCACTAAAGCTAACATGGCGACTTTTAATGGATTAAAACCTAACCCCATTAAAATTGGAGCTGCAATCGCTGCTGGTGTACCAAAGCCGCTTGCCCCCTCAATCATAAAAGCAAATGCCCAACCGATAATCATTAATTGTGCAACTGGGTTTGGATTAATATTGCCTAACCATTTACGCATCGTATCAGTTGCGCCAGATACTTCTGAAAATTTGTTAAAGAGAATTGCACCAAAAATAACAGTAATTGGTGTTTGAACAGCCACGATTGCTGCAGTCACATTCGCACTAATTGTCACTATATCGGTATTAAAATGAAGAAGATGAACCCCCATTACTAGAGTTGCAATCCAAGGTAATGCAACATAAGAAGGTAATGCATTACGCTTTACCATTAAATAGATCAACAGGATGATCGGAAAAACACTAAGAATAAAAGATAGGGTCATACTTACTCCTCTTACATAACTAAAAATTGCGCGTATTCTATGGGTTTTAAAGAAAAAACCTATACCCTATTAAGTGAAATTTATTGAAAATGTGACAAAGATCTCATAATTTTTTAACATTTCCCTTTTATCCTTGTAACATTTTTTTAACTATTCAAAAAATCTGACAAAAATACAGAAATTGTGCTAGAAAATAAATTTTCATTACAAAAGGCATAATAAAAAAATCCTTGCAAAGATTGACTTCGCCAAGGATTTTTAAGTTTAAAATAGATTAAGAGACAATATCTTTAGTTGTTTATGGAATAAGGAAGAGATTTAATTTTCAGAATGGTTCCATCTTCTGGTAAACGGAAATGCGCCCCTTCTTCTAAATCGTTATTCATCACCACTTGTAACCATAAAACGCCGTCAAAATTAACCGTACTGACGATCGTGCCCGTTTTACGCCAAGCCGTTTCTAACTGCATTTCAATTTCACTGCCGATTTTTGGCGTAACCGTGGTTTCTCCTGAAAGCACATACATCGCACGTTTATTGGCGCCACGATATTTGGCTCTAGCGACGGTTTCCTGCCCGATATAACAGCCTTTAGTAAAAGAAATTGCTTGTTCAATCGCTTGTAAATTCAATGCCTGCGGGATAAATTCATTTTGTGTTTCCGCACTCAAGCTTGGTAAACCCGCTTGAATATTCGCACAAAGCCATTGTTTTTCATCGCCATTGAAGGTGACATCTAACGGTGTTGGATTGATCAGAATTGCGCGATTTTCATCAATATCCAAGGTAATTTGTGCTTGAATTCGACCGCACTTTTCACCAATTAAGCCGACAATTTGCCAATCCAATACTTGAAATGTCACTTTTGAAAACACGGCATATTTTTTTAAATGATCGAGTGGCGCAAATAAATTTTTCGGCATTAAAATCAAAAACTGCTCTGCAGAAAGCTTAATTAAGCGGAACAACGAGTTCATTTTGCCTTTAGGATCACAATGCGCTGTAAGCGTTGAAGCGCCTGCTGCCAAAAGCACCACATCACAAGTTAATTGGCCTTGCAGATATTTCTCCGCATCCACGCCCGCCACTTCCACCAAATCATATTGGTTTAATGAAATAAATGTTGCCATGATTTTTCCTATTCAAGGTTTTGAATTTGCTCACGCATTTGTTCGATTAATACTTTTAATTCCACAGCAGAAGCGGTGATATCAGCATTAATGGATTTTGATGCCAACGTGTTAGATTCACGATTGAGCTCTTGCATCATAAAGTCCAGTTTACGACCCACTGCCCCACCTTTTTTCAAGATATTGTTGGTTTCTTTCACATGCATTTGCAGACGATCTAATTCTTCCGCCACATCCACACGTTGCGCCAATAAAATCATTTCTTGTTCGACACGTTGTGGATCAAGTTGAATTTTCGCTTCTTCAAAACGTTGCAATAAACGCTCACGCTGCCATTGTAAAACCGCCGGCATTTGTGACCGCACTTTTTCGGCTTCTACAGTAATACCATCAAGACGCTGTTGAATAATGGCTTGCAATTTTTCGCCTTCACGTCCACGCATTGCAATAAATTCCACCAACAACTCATCAAAAGCTGTCAACAAATCTTGACTGATGGCATCTAGATCTTGCTCAGCCGCTTCTACCACGCCAGGATAACGCAATACATCTGCTAAATTGATTTCACCCTCGCCAGCTTGTGCCTTAATCCATTGTAAAGATTGGATTACTTGATTCGCCAACTCTTTATTTAAATTGAGTTCAGCCGCTGCTTGTTTTTTGCTATCAATACGTAATGAACATTCAATTTTACCGCGAGTGAGATTTTGACGAAGTTTCTCACGCAAAGCATTTTCTAAACCTCGGAATTGCTCTGGCAAGCGGAAAAAGTTTTCCAAATAACGTTGGTTAACTGAACGAATTTCCCAAACTGCATCACCCCAATCTTTCTTGATTTCAAGGCGTGCAAAGGCTGTCATACTATAAATCATAAGCGCTCTCCTACTATTGTCTCTCGTCTTAATTGATTTGCCGGTTATTTTATCGGGAAAGTGCGGTCATTTCTACCGTACATTTTGTAGAAGAATTTTGTTTTCCCTACTTTACACACTGTAAAGATTAAAATACAATCATCGTAAATTTATTATTACAACCAAAGGAAAGTAAAATGAACAAGACTGTGGGAAGTACCTTACTTGTTGCTGGAACCATGATTGGTGCGGGGATGTTGGCAATGCCTCTCACCTCAGCAGGGATTGGCTTAACGGCGACGGTTTTCTTATTAATTGCCTTGTGGGCGGTGCTCACTTTCACCGCGTTGTTATTCGTGGAACTGTATCAAACCGCTGACAGTGATGTAGGGATTGGCACACTTGCCGCACAATATTTTGGTAAAGCAGGGCGAATGATTTCCACTGCTGTTTTAATTGTCTTCTTATATGCCTTGATTGCCGCTTATGTAAGTGGTGGTGGTTCCTTATTAATAGATTTACTCCCTGCCATGGGGGATAAAGACACCATGAATAAGATCGCGGTGCTTGTATTCACCATTTTCTTTGGCAGTTTTATTGTCATCGGTACCCACAGCGTAGATAAAATCAATCGCGTTTTATTCTTTGTGATGATTGCCACTTTTATCTTAGTGCTCGCATTAATGTTACCAAATATTAAATTTGATAACTTAATGGCGATGCCGATTGATAATGCCTTAATTATTTCTGCAAGCCCTGTATTTTTCACGGCATTTGGTTTCCACGGTTCCATTCCTAGCTTAAATAAATACTTAGACGGTAACGTAAAATCCTTACGCATTGCAATTTTAGTGGGCTCCGGCATCACATTATTTGCTTACTTTTTATGGCAGCTCTCTACGCATGGCTTACTCAGCCAAAATGAGTTCTTACAAATTTTACGTGAAGACGCCACATTAAATGGCTTAGTGAAAGCAACCTTAGAAATCACCCAAAGCCCAATTATTGCGAATGCGGTAAAAATCTTCTCCACTTTGGCGTTAGTAACCTCATTCTTAGGCGTGGCATTAGGCTTATTAGAATGTATCGAAGACTTGCTCAAGCAATCTTTTAATATTCATGCAGGGCGTATTTCATTAGGTTTAATGGCCTTTATTCCACCGGTGCTTTTCTCCCTTTTCTATCCAGAAGGTTTTATTCTCGCACTGGGTTATGCCGGTCAAATGTTCGCGTTCTACGCAGTGGTTTTACCGGTAGCATTAGTTTGGAAAGCTCGCTCAATTCATCCAAACTTGCCATACCGAGTATGGGGCGGTAAAGCATTGTTAGTGCTCGTCTTAGTGCTTGGGGTAATTATTACTTCGATTCCTTTTGCCATCCGAGCGGGTTACTTACCTTTTGTCGTAGGTTAAAATGAGTAAAAAAAAAGACCGCACTTTTAAGGTGCGGTCTTTTTTTATTTGTTTTCATATAAATGTGTCACTAACTGACCATTCAAATATTCGCCAATATACACTTGCTCAACTGTTAGGTTCTGTTTTTCTAACTCGGCTTTAACCCATTCTTCATCACGATCAATAATGTCTAAAATATCATCATCTAATTGTCCATCAACAATTAATGGATAACGTAAGTTATCATCGCCGTATTGAATAATCGAGAGTTGCCCATTTTGTTCGAATACCGCACGTTTAACCGTTTTGATTTCATAGATACCGGCTGCACGTAACTTAAACATGAGGTCATGGGCAGCAATACCGTTTTTCATACATTCAGCGGTTTTGACCTTACCGTTTGAAATCACCCAAACAGGTTTACCATCAATCAAAGATTTAACTAATTTGTTATGATTTTTGATAAAACGGAGGGTAAAAACCAATAATGTCCAAAGCACGAGCACGAGAGAGAACTGGAATACCCCAATACTATCGCTATAAATCACACCACCAATAATGCCACCTAGCACATAGTTTTGTACCTGATCCATCGCGGAGGTCGGTGCAAGGTTACCTTTTCCCATTAAGTTAATTTGGAGTACCAGTCCAATAATACCCATGGCCAATTTCAAGCCTAATAATGTGTAGCCATCCATTATTTATCCTCCTTATCAATCACAGTAACATTCGGGTTTACTAAGTTAATTGGGGATAAGGTATACGCTGAAAAATCATTATTAAAATGGACTTCGAAATACTGATCCCGAATATTTAAAATCATGCCGTTCGTTAATGTACGGCTATTGGTACGAATATCTTCTTTCTGCAAATTTTGACTGTCTTTCACCGAATTTAAAAATGTCACCACGCGAGAGGTATCAGCTGTATAGACTTCACTTCGCTCATATTGGTTATATTGCACACCGAGCAAGAAAATGATTAATAAAAGGAAAATAATACTGAGATCACGATATTTGGTTTGTAACCGATGACGCAAATATAAGCTTGTTACCACAAGCAATGCACCTAGCGAGACAAAAATGGCGATATATTTAAGATAACCTTGAAAAGACATCGCATTTTCTAAAAAAGCAAAAGAGAAAAAAGACATTTTGCATTCCTAATTTTAAAGAGAAAAACAGGTTACTACTGTAGCACAACGAAAACTGACTAGCTATTTTTATCACAGAAATTAAATTCGTTTTTCCGAAAAATCCCTTTTATAATGACCGCACTTTTGAAACAAAAAGAGAAAAATATGAAAGCAATTCAGCCCGAAGATCAGGGATATTGGCTGTTCACCAAAGGATCGACACTTTATTGGCAGGAAAATGATCTGCCTTTCGGAACAGCAAAGGAACTCGGCCTCACAACGCAAAAAGCAATGTTGCTCGGGAAATGGAAATCACAACCTTTATGGCTTGTGGCAGAAAATGATCAAGATGAACGAGAATACCTTTCCTTACGGAGTTTGTTGTCATTACCGACTGAAGATTTTCATTTATTAAGCCGAGGCGTGGAAATCAATCATTTTTTGAAAACCCACCAATTCTGCGGAAAGTGCGGTCAAAAAGCGGAACAAACTCACGATGAGCTAGCGGTTCAATGCACAAGTTGTGGCTATCGTACTTACCCCGTTATTTGCCCTTCGATTATTGTCGCCGTTCGTCGTGGCACAGAGATTTTATTAGCCAACCATAAACGCCATTACACGCCAGGCAAAGCTGGCATTTACACCACGCTAGCCGGTTTTGTGGAAGTGGGTGAAACCTTCGAAGATGCCGTTCGTCGTGAAGTGTTTGAAGAAACTGGTATTCGCGTGAAGAATATTCGCTATTTCGGGAGCCAACCTTGGGCATTCCCGAATTCACAAATGGTGGGCTTTTTAGCTGATTACGACAGCGGAGAAATTCAACTGCAAGAAACAGAACTGCATGATGCACAATGGTTTTCTAGCGCTGCCCCCTTGCCAGAATTACCGCCAACAGGTACTATCGCACTCAAATTAATTAATGCGACGCTTGAGCTTTGTAAAGCGGAACAAAATAAATAAAGGAAAGTCCATGTCTGAATTAAAAAATGATCGTTATTTAAAAGCCTTATTACGTGAACCAGTGGATATGACCCCCGTATGGATGATGCGCCAAGCAGGACGCTATTTGCCTGAATATAAAGCAACACGTGCAGAAGCGGGCGATTTTATGTCTCTTTGCCGTAATGCAGATTTAGCTTGTGAAGTTACCTTACAGCCACTTCGTCGCTATGCTTTAGACGCAGCTATTTTATTCTCAGATATTTTAACTATTCCTGATGCAATGGGCTTAGGCTTAAGTTTTGGTGCAGGTGAAGGCCCGAAATTTGCTCATCCAATTGAAAATAAAAGTGCGGTCGAAAATTTACCGATTCCTGACCCAGAAGGCGAACTTCAATATGTGATGAATGCTGTGCGTACAATTCGTCGCGAACTAAAAGGCGAAGTGCCACTGATTGGTTTCTCTGGTAGCCCGTGGACACTGGCAACTTATATGGTTGAAGGTGGTAGCAGCAAAACCTTCAATAAAATCAAAAAAATGATGTATGCCGAACCGCAAACTTTGCATCTTTTATTAGATAAAGTAGCGGATTCCGTAATCTTATACCTAAACGCACAAATCAAAGCGGGTGCACAAGCGGTCATGGTGTTTGATACCTGGGGCGGTGTATTAGGTCATCGTGAATATTTAGACTTCTCTCTGCAATATATGCACAAAATCGTCGATGGTTTAATTCGTGAACACGATGGTCGTAAAGTGCCGGTGACTTTATTTACTAAAGGCGGCGGGTTATGGTTAGAAGCCATGGCGAATACGGGCTGTGATGCGCTAGGACTAGACTGGACCGTTAATTTGGCTGATGCAAAAGCACGCGTAGGTCATAAAGTGGCACTACAAGGCAATATGGATCCAAGCGTGTTATATGCACCAGCAGAACGTATTGAGCAAGAAGTGCGGTCAATTTTAGCTGATTTTGGTCAAGGCAGCGGCCATGTATTTAATTTAGGTCATGGTATTCACCAAGATGTGCCGGAAAGTGCACCAAAAATCTTCGTGGATGCGATTCATGAGTTCTCTAAAGCCTATCATAAATAAGCGAGAAAAAAATGCGAAATCCGATTCACAAGCGTCTCGAAAATCTCGAAAGCTGGCAACATCTGACCTTTATGGCTTGCTTATGCGAGCGTATGGCACCTAACTTTGCCCTATTCTGCCAAATGACGGACCAAAAGCCTGCAGACAAAACCTATCACAACATTTTAAACTTAGTATGGGAGTTTCTAACGGTT
Organism: uncultured Haemophilus sp.; assembly: GCA_963548985.1. Classification (GTDB taxonomy): domain Bacteria; phylum Pseudomonadota; class Gammaproteobacteria; order Enterobacterales; family Pasteurellaceae; genus Haemophilus_D. The sequence goes on from CAUUXN010000022.1 coordinate 9,105, forward strand.
AAAGAGGCAAAGATTAATTTCGAGAACCAATTAGAGAAACTTGAAGAAATTATTCCTGATGTGAATGATTACGACTTCTTTGGTGTGGTACCTGCTCTCGATGCTTGTGAAGCGCTAGGTGAATTGTTGCATGCGATTATCGCGGGCGAGACACTTGAAAAAGCAATTCAAATCAGCCAAATTTCATTAGGCACGGTTTGTTCTTTGTTAGAAACACAAGAAGATCGTGATCTTTCTGAAACTGAACTGAAAAGCCGTGAAGAAATTGAAGAAGAATTAAACCTTCAATGGCAAATCTATCGCTTACTTAAAGACTGTGAAAAACGCGATGTAGACTTGATTTTATCCCTCCGAAACGAGATAAAGCAGGAGGGAATCTCCAATATTGGTATAAAAATTGAGCAATAACGTGAGATTTGTCACAATTTTTGCAAATCGGGCTTTTATTTCCCCCCAAGTTCGATTAGACTTGCCCAAGCCGTAGCAGTTAAAAGCTACGCTTATTTGAATAGAGTCAATTTTAATTTAACAGAAGGTACAAATTTATGAACAAAACAGATTTAATCGATGCAATTGCAAGTGCAGCTGAATTAAACAAAAAACAAGCTAAAGCTGCATTAGAAGCTACTTTAGCAGCTATCACTGGTAGCCTTAAAAAAGGTGAACCTGTTCAATTAATCGGTTTCGGTACATTCAAAGTAAACAAACGTGCAGCACGTACTGGCCGTAACCCACAAACTGGTGCAGAAATCAAAATCGCAGCATCTAAAGTTCCAGCGTTCGTATCTGGTAAAGCATTAAAAGACGCAATTAAATAATTTGTCTTAAAACGAATTTTAATTGAACCCTGCTTTGTCAGGGTTTTTTGTTGCCTAAATTTTAACTTTACAATCATCATTTTGCCGATATAATTCCGAACCGAAACTTATTGCGGGATATAAATAATGAAACGAAACATTCAACACCGAAATACCCAACAGCGCAGACATACCATCATGCAACTGCTGCAAGAACAAGGTGAAATCAGTGTAGAACAGCTAGTACAATTATTTGACACTTCTGAAGTGACGATTCGAAAAGATCTCACTGCATTAGAAAGTAATGGTTTCCTTCTTCGTAAATATGGTGGTGCAATTTTAATGCCACAAGAAATCATCGAAGAAGAACAAGATGATGAACTTTCGCAACGAAAGTTAGTCATAGCAAAGGCAGCTGCAGAACGTATTCGTGATCACAATCGCATTATTGTGGATAGTGGCAGCACAACCGCCGCCTTGATTAAACAACTTAATCGCAAGCAAGGCTTGGTTGTGATGACGAATTCGCTTTCGGTGGCCACCGCATTACGTTCACTCGAAAATGAACCGACACTCTTAATGACGGGAGGCACTTGGGACACGCGTTCCGAATCCTTCCAAGGCAATATTGCCGAGCAAGTGCTACGTTCTTATGATTTTGACCAATTATTTATTGGTGCCGATGGCATTGATTTAGAACGTGGTACAACAACATTTAATGAGTTGGTTCGCTTAAGCCAGGTGATGGCTGAGGTATCTCGCGAAGTGATTGTAATGGTGGAATCACAAAAAATTGGCAGAAAAATGCCAAATGTGGAATTAACCTGGCAGCAAATTGATGTGCTGATTACCGATAACAAATTATCTCAAGCTGACAAAGAAGCCATAATGGTGCAAGGCGTAGAAGTAATTTGTGTAGATGTAGCATAAAGTGCGGTCAGAAAAATAAGACTTTTAATTTTATTAAATAAGGAAAAACTATGTGTGGTATTGTTGGTGCGGTAGCACAACGTGATGTAGCAGAAATTTTAATTAATGGTTTACACCGCTTAGAGTATCGTGGTTATGATTCTGCAGGTGTGGCTGTTGTGGATCCAAACCATGAATTACACCGCGTGCGCTGCTTGGGCAAAGTAAAAGCCCTTGATGAAGCGGTTGCAGTAAAACCATTAATCGGTGGTACAGGGATTGCACACACGCGTTGGGCAACCCATGGTGAACCATCTGAAGCTAATGCTCACCCGCATACTTCGGGTAACTTTGCTGTCGTTCATAACGGCATCATAGAAAACCACGAAGAATTACGTGAATTATTGAAATCACGTGGTTATGTATTCAATTCTCAAACTGATACCGAAGTAATCGCTCACCTTGTTGAATGGGAAATGCGTACAGCCGCTACTCTACTTGAAGCCGTACAAAAAACCGTAAAACAACTTACCGGTGCATACGGTATGGTGGTATTAGATCGTGAGCATCCAGAACATTTAGTGGCTGCACGTTCAGGCAGCCCATTAGTAATTGGTTTAGGGATTGGTGAAAATTTCCTGGCATCTGACCAACTCGCGTTATTAAGCGTGACTCGTCGTTTCATTTATTTAGAAGAAGGCGATATTGCAGAAATCACACGTCGTACCGTGGATATTTACGATGCGAATGGTCAAAAAGTAGAACGTGAGGTGCACGAATCTAACCTTGAAAATGATGCGGCAGAAAAAGGCAAATTCCGCCATTTCATGCAAAAAGAAATCTATGAGCAACCAAATGCATTAATCAACACCATGGAAGGTCGTATCCTTCACAATAACGTGATTGTGGACGCTATCGGTAATGGCGCATCAGAAATCTTAGAAAAAGTTGAACACATTCAAATTGTGGCTTGTGGTACCTCTTATAATGCAGGGATGACTGCTCGTTACTGGTTTGAAGCACTTGCTGGCGTGAGCTGTGATGTCGAAATCGCGTCTGAATTCCGCTATCGCAAATTTGTCACTCGCCCAAATAGCTTGTTAGTGACCATCTCTCAATCAGGTGAAACGGCGGATACCCTTGCCGCACTTCGCTTAGCAAAAGAAAAAGGTTACATGGCTGCCTTAACAATCTGTAACGTATCAAGTTCATCTTTAGTACGTGAATCGGATCTTGCATTCATGACTCGTGCAGGCGTAGAAGTCGGTGTGGCATCAACCAAAGCATTTACCACTCAGTTGGCAGCATTATTAATGTTGGTGACCGCGATTGGTAAAGTAAAAGGTAATATCTCAAACGAACAAGAAGTGGAAATTGTAAAAGCGTTACAATCACTTCCGGCTGAAGTTGAAAAAGCCCTTGCATTTGATAAAGACATCGAAGCATTAGCAGAAGACTTCGCAGAGAAAAACCATGCGCTTTTCTTAGGTCGTGGCGAGTTCTACCCTATCGCAATGGAAGCTTCATTGAAATTAAAAGAAATTTCTTATATCCATGCTGAAGCTTATGCGGCAGGTGAATTAAAACACGGTCCATTAGCCTTAATCGATGCAGACATGCCGGTTATCGTGGTCGCACCAAACAATGAATTACTTGAAAAAGTGAAATCAAACATTGAAGAGGTACGTGCTCGTGGTGGGCAACTTTATGTGTTCGCTGATAAAGAAGCAGGCTTCACACCAAGCGAAGGCATGAAAATTATCACGATGCCAAAAGTGAATGAAATTATTGCGCCAATTTTCTACACCGTTCCTATGCAATTATTGTCATACCATGTGGCATTAATTAAAGGAACTGACGTGGATCAACCTCGTAACTTAGCGAAATCGGTAACCGTAGAATAAAGTGCGGTTGAAAATCAGCACGTTTTAATACAAAAAAGCACAGGTTTAATCCTGTGCTTTTTGTTTAAATAAACCGATAACCGTTTTCTGTTACTTCCAGAATTGAAGCATAATCTTTTCGCCAATCGCCTAACACAATTCGCGTGTACCCTTTTTCCTGATGAATGGCTTCTCGATGCGTATGACCGTGAATTAATCGATTTACGCCAAATTCTTTTACGGTTTGTGCCGTAAACGCTAAATTCACATCCATGATATCCAGTGACTTATATTGCTTATCTTGTTTACTCTTCGCGCGAATTTTCTCTGCAATTTTTAACCGCACTTTTAGTGGCAAACATAAAAACAGCCTTTGTCTCCATTTTTGATGCACTTTTCGGCGAAATTGTTGATATTTCACATCATCAACACATAACGTATCACCATGACAAATTAAGGTTTTCGCCCCATAAAGATCAATACAATGATAGTCAGGCAATAACGTTAAACCACAATCTTTTGCAAATTTTTTCCCGACGAGAAAATCACGATTGCCATGAATGAAATAACAAGCAATGCCCTTTTCTGTCAGGTTTTTAATCAACTGTTTGACTTGTGAGATTAAAGGTGAAGTTTCATCATCACCAATCCAAAAATCAAAAAGATCTCCCAAAATATAAACCGCTTGGGCTTCTTGTGCTTTGTTTTGCATAAAATCGTTAAAAAGTGCGGTTAATTCTGGATGCGTTTCGCTCAAATGAAGATCTGCAATAAAATAAATGGGTTTCATAACTATTCCGTCATTTTTTTCATTAGATTAGCACACATTTTTGTGTAATTTGCTATACTTTCCAAAAATTTTAATTAGGTATTTTCTATGTTAAAAATCGCCAGAATTCTCATCGTTGCACTTTGCTGTATTTTAATTTGTGTGCTCGGTACGATCTATTCCTTTATTCGTTTCAAAAACCCAAGCAATGTGGGCGTTATGGCTCGCTGGTTTGGCCGCTTATACCCTTTATTTGGCCTAGAAGTAGAACACCGTTTTCCACAAAATAAAGAGAATATGCCGCGTTGTATTTATATCGGTAACCACCAAAATAATTTCGATATGGTGACCATCTCTTACATGGTATTACCTCGTACGGTGAGTGTAGGTAAAAAAAGCCTAATTTGGATTCCTTTTTTCGGCATTTTATATTGGGTAACCGGCAATATTCTCCTAGATCGTGAAAATCGTTCTAAAGCACACAGCACGATGACTGAGCTTGCCCGCCGTATCAATAAAGACAACCTGTCAATTTGGATGTTCCCTGAAGGTACACGTAGCCGTGGTCGCGGCTTATTGCCATTCAAAACAGGCGCATTCCATGCAGCGATTGCAGCTGGCGTACCAATCGTGCCGGTGGTGTGCTCGACGACACATAACAAAATTGATTTAAATCGTTGGGATAATGGTAAAGTGATTTGTGAAATGATGGACCCGATCGATGTGTCATCGTACACAAAAGAGAATGTTCGCGAACTTGCTACTTACTGTCACGATTTGATGGAAAAACGCATCGCTGAACTCGATGCTGAAATTGCACAAGGAAAATAATATGTTGCGTCTTTCTCGTCGCCAATTATTAAAAACTACCGCAATTTCAACCGCTCTTGCTGCCACACCTCAATCGGCATTAGCGGCATCCCGTGAAAAATTAACCATTCCACCGTTGATGGAAACGAAACGTGGTCGCCCCATTATTCTTAATATGGAAGAAACCGGCTATAAGCTAGATGGTTCACATAGCGTCAGTGTGTGGGGCTTTAACGGCAATTATCTTGGGCCGACTATTCGCATCAAATCAGGGTCTTTTGCAAAACTCAATTATCACAACAATTTGCCACAAAGCATTGCCCTCTCTATTCAAGGATTACAAGCCAGTGGTGAACTATTTGGTGGTGCTGCAAAAGTCCTCAAAAAAGGGGAATCTTGGGCACCGATTATCCCCATAGACCAACCTGCTGCGACTTGCTGGTATCGCTCTGCCACCCTGGCAAACTCGGCTTATCAAACTTATCGCGGCATCGTTGGGATGTGGTTGATTGAAGATGATCAAAGCTTAAAATCACAGCTTCCTCATAAATACGGCGTGGACGATATTCCATTAATCTTGCAAGACATGGAATTTAATGGCAACGGATTACAATTATTTAAGCAAAATCAACCGCACTTTGTCGGTAATCGTCTTCTTGTGAATGGACAAGAAGCGCCTTATCTTGACGTCCCTCGCGGTTGGATACGTTTACGCTTACTCAATGCCTCATTGGCAAGAGCCTACGATCTCCGTTTAGATAACGAACAAGACATGTTACTCATTGCAAGAGATCTAGGCTTTTTACCACAAGGTAAAGCGATCAATTCTCTTATTCTTGCACCAGGTGAGCGTGCTGAAGTGCTCGTTAATTTAAGCGAAGGAGAAGGCGTATCGCTCATCTCTGGGGCTAAACGTGGTTTCTTCGACAAAATCAAAAATGTGTTCAGCTCAGGTAATGATTTTGCAGATAACACCGTTTTAGAACTTCGTCCACAAGGTGAAATCTCTGCATTCAGCAAAAAAATGAATGAGTCATTCAATACTGATGCCACAGCTATGCTCGAAAGTAAAATCGCCCAAGAACGTACCTTTGAATTGGATGTCACAAATGGCTTGATCAACAAACAACGCTTTGACCCGCGTCGTGTTGATGTTTCAGCTAAAGTGGGCACCGTCGAACGTTGGATCATCAACAGCTCGCTACCAGTAGGTTTCACCATTCAAGGCGCTAAATTTGTGATTGAAAGCCAAGATGACGCCAACGTTGATGTGTCGGAACTCGCCTGGAAAGACACGGTTTGGGTGAAAAAGAAAGTACAAATTTTAGTAAAATTTGAACAACCTTCGTCAAATACTCATCCATTCTTATTTGGTTCATCCAATTTAATGCTGGCAGATATGGGCTGCCTTGGTATAATGATCGTTCAATAAAATAATGATATAAAAAGGAATCTAACATGAAAAAAATCTCAACATTCGCTTTAATTGCGCCCCTATTTTCAACAGCCACATTTGCTGCATCACCAGAATCAAAAGACGCGGCTAAAGATACAGCAAATGAGCCTACTATTTATCTCTCTGTGTTCGATAGAACTCAGGAGCCATCACCTGATTTAAATAAAAAAGAAACCTCTCGTTCCAATAAAACCGAGAAAGTATGCTGGGTAGCAACAGGTAATTTTGGTAAAAAAGCAACGGTAAGTGAAACCTTTAAAGCTCAAGCCCAAAGTGAATTCACCAGTTCGATTGAAAATGCAAAAGTAGTGTCATCACCAAATAAAAAACTCCATACCATCACTTATACCAGACCAACATTAGAAAATGGCAAATACATGATGAACTGCTGGACATTCGACAGAAGAGATCCAATCGGCAAATATGTGCTGACTGTCAAAATTGGTAAACACGAATTTGAAAAACAAGTTTTCTACGTGACTGAGTAAGAAAAACACTCAAAAAACGACCGCACTTATATGTGTGCTGTTTTAAGACTAAGGCAAAGACCGTCTGGAATTCAATTTTCAGACGGTCTTTCTTTACTTTAGTCATCTCCAGTAAGATAATTAATGAAAACTATTATCAAAATATAGGCATTAGACTTGTTTCATCATAAGGAGATAACCATGGCAATGAATAGACGTGATTTTTTAAGAATAAGCGCAGCACTTACCGCAGCGGGCATGTCGCCTTCTCTCTTTGCGGCAACGAAAGAACAATTTACCATTTATGGCGCACCAGCGATGCCAAGTGTGACCATTGCAGTGGCGGCAGCACAAGGTAAATTAGCCAAACAAGCGGATGTCGCATTAGAGATTTGGCGTTCACCAGATCAGTTGCGCGCAGGCGTGGCTAGTGGGCAATTTAAAGTGATGATGAGCCCAAGTAATGTGGGCGTGAATTTACGCAATCAAGGGCAACAAGTTGGCATGGTGAATATTCTCACCAATGGCATTACACAGTTGATGTGTAAAGGTACGCCTATCACTTCACCGCAAGAATTGGTGGGTAAAAAAATCCTTGTGCCATTTAAAAACGATATGCCTGACATCGTATTGCAAGCTTTACTGAAAAAACTGAATATTGATATCAATAAAGTAGAGATCACCTATGCGGCAACACCAACCGAAGCAATTGGCTTGTTCTTACTGAAAGATTTCCATGCTGCCATTCTGCCAGAACCGATGGCAAGCGCCGTTGTGCAGAAAGCTAAAATTGTCGGTACAGAGATTGTGCGAGGCTTTGATTTAGTGAAAGAATGGGGACAAGCGTTTAACACCAAACCGCTTATTCCAATGGCGGGCATTATTGCTAATGAAGAATATTTCCATGAACACAAGGCTCAATTTGATTTATTCCATCAAGATTTAAATGATGCGTTAAACTGGGTTATGGCTAACCGTAAAAGTGCGGCTGAAATTGGTGCTAATTATCTGCCAGCACCAGAAGCCGCTATTGAAATGGGCTTAGACGGTGCGCGCTTAACGGTGACCAAAGCCAGTGAACTGAAAAATGAAATCATGCAATTCTATGAAACTTTGATGGCGTTCAATCCAAAACTCTTAGGTGGTAAATTACCGGATGACAAATTCTTCTTGGCTTAATTTAAAACTGAATTACAACACATGATTAAAACTGACAAAATCCGTAAACCACAACCTGTTCTGTTGTACATCATTGACTATCTCTGGAGCGGCTTTACCGGCTTGAGTGTGGCGATGATGGTGGTTGCCTTGTGGGCTTGGGGCAGCTCAGTATTTGGTGAATTTATGCTGCCTGCTCCCGCGGATGTTTTTCAAAAAGCCCTTGAGCTGCTCGAACATTTCCAACAAAACGAAATCGGTATTTCGTTATGGCGTTCTGTGGTCGGCATTACCATTGCATTAGTCGCTGGCTTAGCCGCAGGGCTGATTGCGGGCAGCTTTAAAACCGCTATGGCATTGCTTAAACCCGTCATTACGATTTTGTTAGCCATGCCGCCAATTATTTGGGTCGTGATGGCATTATTTTGGTTTGGCTTTGGTAATCCAAGTGTGCTATTTACTATTATCGTATTAGTCGCCCCGCTGACCTTTGCCAGTGCCGCCATGGGCATGGCAAGTGTAAACAAACAACACGAAGAATTGTTTGATGCGTACAAACTCGAATTGTGGAAAAAAATCCGCTATTTGTACGTTCCCCATCTCACAGGCTATGTGATTTCCAGCATTGGCGTCGCGGTTGCTATGGGCGTAAAAGTGGTAATTATGGCTGAGCTTTTAGGAGCCAATGAGGGTGTAGGTGCACAGATTGCCGACGCCAGAGCCATGTTAGATACGTCAACGGTCATGGCTTATGTGTTGTTGGTGATTGTGTTTGTTTCGCTCTTTGAATATTTGATTACCAAGCCATTGGAAATCCTGTTTATGCCATGGAGAAGATAATGCTGAGTTTAAAGAATGTGCGTTTTGAAATTCTCCGCGATCC
>CAUUXN010000023.1:0-18000 GCA_963548985.1 uncultured Haemophilus sp.
ACGGCGACTAATAGGTACCAGAACTTTTTATACTGTCCCATTTTATCACTCCTAGATTATTAGAAAATATCACTTCCTGATGATTAAATGTCGTAGATAATCATCAGAACCTAGATTCTACGCCAAGTAGAATACCTGAGCAATTATATCTGGTATGTTTTACCAAAATTACCTAAAATTGAGTAATTTAATCAGGTAATGGAGAATGCAGAGCAAAATAATGTGTTTCTTTGGTGATGAATGACGTTATTAAATTTAAAAGGAAAGGATAGAGGCTAAGAAAAATCAACCAGATTATTAAAGACTGAGCTTTACGATGGTAAAGCTCAGGATGGAAGATATTAATTTTTAGAAAATAGGTTTTATTTAGAGACTAGAGAATGATACTTCCAATTAATGCAATAATAAAACCTACGACACCGATTGAGGTTTCGAGTAATGTCCATGTTTTTAAAGTCGTTTTTGTATCCATTTCTAAGAAACGACTGATTAGCCAGAAACCTGAGTCATTTACGTGAGAAAGCACAGTAGCCCCTGATGCAATAGCGATCACAATAAAGCAAAGATCAAATTGGCTTAAGTCAGTTGCCGCAGCAACGGTAGGAGAAATCAGCGCAGCTGCTGTGGTTAAAGCAACGGTTGCTGAACCTTGTGCGACACGCATTACCATAGCGATAACGAAAGCGGCAACAATGATCGGCATTCCTGTATTGGAAAGCATCGTAGATAGCACATCGCCAATACCACTGGCACGTAATACACCACCAAACATTCCGCCTGCCCCCGTAACAAGCACGATAGAACAGATAGGGCCCAAGGCATTATCACAAATTTTTTCAATTTGTTCATAACTACGTTGGTCTTTTAGTAACAGAATTGCGACGATTAAGGTGATTAACAGTGCAACAGGTGTTTTACCAATTAAGCGAAGTGCTTCAACCCAGGTTTGTGATCCATCAATGACTTTTGCCACGCTTAATGTATTTAAGCCAGTGTCTAATAAGATCAACAGAATTGGCAGTAATAATATTGTTATTACACGGGCAAAGCTCGGTGGATTTTGCACAGATGTTTCACTGATTGCAGTGGCATTTAAAAATGCTTTTGGTAAATCAATATGAACTTTCTTGCTGATGAATAGGCTAAATAAATAAGTACCGATATACCATGTTGGAATCGCACAAATTAAGCCCACAATCACCAATAAACCGATATTCACACCTAATAAATCACCAGAAGCTACTGGACCAGGATGCGGAGGTAAAAAAGCGTGCATTACAGCAAATGCGCCTGCAACAGGAAAGGCATAACGTAAAACGGAGCCACCAAAACGTTTAGCGACACTAAAGACGATAGGTAACATCACGACAAGCCCCGCATCAAAGAAAATAGGGAAGCCAAAAAGTAGTGCAGCAACACCTAATGCAAAGGGGGCTTTTTTCTCTCCAAATTTATTGATTAGTGAATCTGCAAGCACTTTGGCTCCGCCAGTAATTTCAAGAAGTCGACCAATCATTGCACCCAAACCTACCAATAAGGCAACTGCTGCCAGTGTATTACCAAATCCACCTAGCAAGGTTGGCAGGATTTTATCTACCGGAATCTGAGCAGCGAGTGCGGTAAGTAAACTCACAATAATTAATGCCACAAAAGCATGAACTTTGAATTTAATAATGAGTAAAAGTAGCAATAAGATTGCTACGATCATAATTGCAATGAGCATGGTTGTTCTCCGAATTGAATTGTTACCCGTAACATACGCTTGATTTAACATTTGGTAAACGATTACTTTTCAAAATTGTGATCTCATTCACATTATTTTTATCTTTAAAAGTGCGGTTAATTATGGTGATGAATTTATTTTGTGATCTTGATCACAAAATAAAATGTTACTGGTAACATTTTGTTTGTAATTAGAGTATGGTAAATGAAAATTTGAAGAGGTGTATGATGAATCATAAACAAGAACAGATGGGAAAAAGTTTTATTCTAATGGGCGTATCAAGTACGGGGAAAACCTCCGTAGGAACAGAGGTAGCTCATCGTTTAGGAATAAAATTAATTGATGGTGATGATCTTCATCCTAGAGCGAATATCATCAAAATGAGAGAGGGGCATCCGTTAAATGATGAAGACCGCGCGCCTTGGTTGGAGCGTATTCGTGATGCAGCATTTAGTCTAGAGCGAAAAAGTGAAGTGGGGATCATTATTTGTTCTGCATTAAAGAAAAAATATCGCGATCTCATTCGTGAAGGGAATGGAAACGTAAAATTCTTATTTTTAGAAGGCACTTTTGAACTGGTACTTGAGCGAATGAAACAGCGTAAAGGGCATTATATGAAAACCGATATGCTAAAAAGTCAGTTTGAGACATTGGAAGTACCTGGCCAAGATGAACCAGATGTTATTCATGTTGATATTTCTGGTCGTTTTGAGCAAGTGGTTGAACGCTGTGTAGAGGCATTAAAACCACTGATCTAAAATAAAAGAAGTGCGGTCAAAATATTAGTATTTTTTGATCGCACAGCTTATATGCTTTCACCTAAATGGATTTTAAATCCTAGATCAATTATTTTTTCTTTTAGTGGCTCTTTATTCAGTCTCGCTAACAATTCTTGTGCGGCAAGCTTGCCAATTTCTAAACGAGGGGTCATAACAGTTGCGAGCTGAGGTGTGACCGAAAAGCCTACGTCATGTCCATGGAACCCTGCAATTGCAATCTGTTGAGGCACAGCAATACCTAATCGCTGGCATTCAAATAATGCACCAATCGCTAAGTCATCATTTGTACAAAAGATCCCGTTTGTTTCAGGACGTTCTTCTAAAATTTTACGTAGCTGCTTTCCACCCAATGTGAAAGAAGAAGCGGCTTCAGTAATCAAACTATAAGGTTCTAACCCATATTTTTTCATGGCTTGTTCATAACCTTGCATTTTTAATTGGGTTCGCTTATCCATTCTTGCCGTGAAATAGACGATATTTTTATAACCACGCTGAATCATGGTTTCGACCATAGCTTGTGCTGCAGCAACATTATCAAAACCAATGACTTGTTGAATACCTGCTTGTGAGCTATCCATGATTTCAATGACTGGAATATTGGCGATTTCAATCATTTTAAGCGTACGTAAAGAATGGTAGTTTTCCGATAAAATTAATCCATCTACATTGTAAGAAAGTAAACTTTCAATACGTTCTTCTTCTTTTTTGACACTATATCCGTAGTGCGCAAACATCGTCTGATAACCCGCAATATCGGCAACTTGTTCAATGCCTTTTAATACATCAGCAAATACATGATTAGTTAAGGAAGGGAGTAACACGCCAATAGCTTTACTTTTTGCATTAGATAAAATTTCTGGTGCACGATTAGGGATATAACCAAACTGCTCAATGGCTGCAGCGATACGTTGTTGGGTATCTTTGGCAACAGAATCAGGATTGCGTAAATAACGGCTTACCGTCATTTTAGTCATTCCAAGATGGTCAGCAATATCTTGTAAAGTAGGGCGTTTTTGTTTCATTGAAATGAGTAATTATGAATATTTTGTAGGAAAGTATAGCAAAAAACATTTAATTTTTTGACCGCACTTTCTATCAAAAATAAATTAATTTTGAGTAAAAATAATTGAGTTCTGTATTATACAGAACTCAGAATATTATTAATTGATCTATTTGATTTTATAGGTTGATCTTTATAAGAAAACTAACGTTTAAACATGCCGCCTAAACCGCCAAGGCCACCTAAGCCGCCTCCGCCCATTAAGCCTTGCATGCCGCGCATCATCTTCGCCATTCCGCCTTTGCGCATTTTCTTCATCATGCGTTGCATTTCGTCAAATTGTTTCAGCAACTTATTCACATCTTGAACTTGAGTGCCAGAACCTAATGCAATACGACGACGGCGAGATCCTTTGATAATATCTGGGTTGGCACGTTCTTTTAAGGTCATGGAGTTAATGATCGCTTCCATTTTGACAAACATTTTGTCATCCACTTGATTTTTAACATGATCAGGCAAATTTTTTGCACCGGGTAATTTCTCAAGCATAGACATCATGCCACCCATTTTTTTCATCTCGATAAGCTGTTCTCTGAAATCATCTAAAGTGAAATCATCGCCTTTCTTGAATTTCTGCGCCATTTTTTCTGCTTTTTCACGGTCAACAGAACGTTCAAGATCTTCAATCAGTGAAAGCACATCGCCCATACCCAAAATACGGGAAGCAACACGGTCTGGATGGAACGGCTCAAGCGCTTCTGTTTTCTCGCCCACACCCAAGAATTTGATTGGTTTACCAGTGATTTGACGAATTGATAACGCCGCACCACCGCGCGCATCACCGTCCACTTTTGTCAAAATAACACCTGTAAGCGACAATGCTTCATTAAAGGCTTTTGCCGTATTGGCTGCATCTTGACCAGTCATCGCATCTACGGTGAAAAGGGTTTCGATTGGATTTAATGCCGCATGGACTTGCTTGATTTCGTCCATCATTTCCGTATCAACGTGCAAACGCCCTGCCGTATCCACAATCAATACATCGTAGAATTTCAGTTTTGCATCAGCAAGTGCCGATTTAGCAATATCAACTGGGTTTTGTTTAACATCCGATGGGAAAAAATCCACGCCAACGGACTGAGCCAAAGTTTCAAGCTGCTTAATCGCAGCTGGGCGATATACGTCGGCAGAAACTACTAACACTTTCTTTTTATGGCGTTCACGCAAGAATTTTGCTAATTTACCCACGCTGGTGGTTTTACCCGCACCTTGTAAACCCGCCATTAAAATAACTGCGGGTGGCTGTGTCGCCAAGTTTAAGCTTTCATTGGCTTCACCCATGGCTTTTTCGAGTTCACGTTGAACGATTTTTAAGAACTCTTGGCCAGGTGTTAAGCTTTTATTGACTTCTTCGCCTAATGCGCTTTCTTTTACTTTGGCGATAAATTCACGTACGACAGGTAAAGCAACATCAGCTTCTAATAACGCCATGCGTACTTCGCGTAGCGTTTCTTTAATATTATCTTCAGTTAAACGCCCTTTACCGCTAATGTTGCGTAGCGTTTTGGAAAGGCGATCCGATAAATTCTCAAACATTTTAAATCCTGTTTTTTCTTAAAAAATTGCCGTGATTATACCGAAATTTGGGCGTTTTTCATCATTTCAAATAAAATTATGGCGATCTAGAGAAAAGATCCGTTAAAATAAGAATAATTCCTAGTAAAGAGAACGCATTATGTGGTTTGCCCTTTTTTCGATTATTTTTTACATTCTTAGTTTATTGTTGATCGCCCCGTTTTTGATGAATTCATCAGAAGGGAAGTTGAGTCAAAGCAAAACTCCATTTTTTCTGACCGCACTTGCTGCAATTATTCTGCATGCTGTCAGCACTTTCCCTTTGTTAGAGGATTTGGCCTCAGGGCAGAGTTTTACGCTAATGGAAATCGCTTCTTTAATGAGCGTAATTATTGCTGCCTTAGCGACGCTTTCAATGTTTCTGGTTTCCACGATGTGGTTTGTTTTACCTATCGTGTATGCGTTTTCGATCATTAGCTTGATCTTTGCGACATTCTTATCAAGCCATATCATTCAGATGCTTAATCAAAATACATTGATGCTGTTCCATATCGGTTTGTCGCTGTTTACCTATGCAGTTTGTTTTATTGCAACGCTTTATGTGATTCAGTTGGTCTGGTTAGACCGTAATTTGAAAAAACGTAAAATTCAATTTTCGCCAGCAATTCCGCCATTGATGGCAGTAGAACGTCATTTCTTCTGTTTATTTGCGATGGGTGAAGTATTACTGACTCTGACTTTAATTTCGGGTACTTATCATGTATTACAAGCGGTGACTCTAGAAAATCTGCACAAAGCGATTTTCTCTTTCCTTGCTTGGATTAGTTTTGGTATTGCTTGTTTTGGTCATTGGCGACTAGGCTGGCGTGGAAAAAGGATGATTATTTATGCAATTTCAGGTATCATTCTGCTCACGATTGGCTATTTTGGTAGCCGTTTGATTTAATCAAAATCAAAGAACAGGTAAAAAGTGCGGTGAAAATGACCGCACTTTTTGTTGATTAACGAACAAAAGGATTTACCCTTGGACAGTATCCCCCTTAGTACTTTATTTATTACACTCATTATTTGTTTAGTTTTATCAGCCTATTTTTCCGGCTCAGAAACCGGATTACTCTCTCTTAATAAATATCGCCTTCGTTTTATGGCGGAACAAGGTAATAAAGGTGCGCAAAAAGCAGAAAAACTGCTTGAGAAGCCAGATACCTTGTTAAGTTTTATCCTGATCTTTAATAACCTTGTTAACATCAGTGCTTCAGCTATCGCAACCATGATTGGTATGCGTTTATATGGCGATGCGGGTGTGGCTATTGCAACAGGTTTATTAACCTTTGTGATGCTTGTTTTTTCTGAAATTTTCCCTAAAACCGTCGCGGCAATGCACCCTGAAAAGGTGGGATTATTTTCAAGTCATATCTTGGTCTTACTATTAAAAATATTTTATCCGCTAGTTTGGTTAATGAATCTTTTCACGAAGACATTAATGCGAATGGTTGGTTTAAAACCTGATATGCAAAAGCAAGTGATTAGTCGTGAAGAACTCCGTAGTATTGTATCAGAAGCGGGAGAAGCCACACCCGATGAACAGCATCCACAAATGTTACTCTCTATTTTAGATATGGAAACGGTGACCGTCGACGATATCATGGTGCCACGTAATGAAATAGCAGGGATTGATATTGATGACGATTGGAAAGCGATTATGCGCCAGCTTAATCATGCACCACATAACCGAATTGTGTTGTATAAAGGCAGCCTTGATGAGCAAGTATTAGGGATTTTGCGTGTGCGTGAAGCGTTTCGTTTGTTATTAGAAAAAAATGAATTTACCAAAGAAACTTTATTACGTGCCGTTGATGAAGTGTACTTCATTCCAGAAGGGACACCACTGAAAACACAATTAGCGAATTTCCGTACGAAAAAAGAACGTATCGGTTTAGTGGTGGACGAATATGGTGACATTAAAGGACTAGTCACGCTTGAAGATATTTTAGAAGAAATTGTGGGTGATTTTACAACCACTACTGCACCGACTATTGAACAAGAAGTTGTTCAGCAATCTGATGGTTCGATGATTATTGAAGGCTCGGCAAATCTTCGTGATTTGAATAAAATGTTTGGTTGGGAATTAGATACAGAAGATGCTCGCACCTTTAATGGTCTGATTCTCGAGCATCTTGAAGATATTCCTGATGAAGGAACCGTTTGTGAAATCGATGGCTTACGAATTACTATTTTAGAAGTCAGCGATAATATGATTAAACAAGCAAAAGTAGAGAAATTGGCCTCTTAAATGTGGCTTTTTCTAACCGCTCTTTTGTTTAAGAAGTACATTATTTTTACAAAGGATTGAATATGACGGATGAGATTCGTTTAACACAATACAGCCACGGCGCAGGTTGAGGCTGTAAAATTTCGCCTAAGGTGTTAGGGACAATTTTACAGACTAAACTCGAAAAATTTGCTGATCCCAATTTATTGGTCGGTAACGAAACAGCGGATGATGCTGCGGTTTATGATCTTGGTAATGGTACTGCAATTATCAGTACCACGGATTTCTTCATGCCGATTGTGGATGATCCTTTTGATTTTGGTCGCATTGCTGCAACCAATGCCATTAGTGATATTTTCGCAATGGGTGGTAAGCCAATTATGGCAATTGCCATTCTAGGCTTCCCGATTAATAAATTGCCACCAGAAGTGGCTCAAAAAATAGTTGATGGTGGTCGTTTTGCTTGTCATCAAGCAGGGATTTCGCTAGCGGGTGGACACTCGATTGATGCACCAGAACCTATTTTTGGTTTAGCGGTAACAGGCGTTATTGCAACGGATCGTGTAAAACGTAATGCCTCGGCAGAAGTGGGGTGTAAGCTTTATCTGACGAAACCATTGGGTATCGGCGTGCTGACTACTGCAGAGAAAAAAGGTAAATTAAAACCAGAACATCAAGGATTGGCAACAGCAGCAATGTGCCAAATGAATCTGATTGGTAGTCAATTTGCAGAAGTTGCAGGTGTAACCGCTATGACAGATGTAACAGGGTTTGGTTTGTTAGGGCACTTGGCTGAAATCTGTGAAGGCTCAAATCTTAATGCGGTTGTGCATTTTGATAAAATCAAATTATTAGATGGTGTAGCAGATTACATTGCAGAAGGTTGTGTACCAGGTGGAACCAATCGTAACTTTGAAAGCTATGGACATAAAATCGGCCCTCTTACCGATTATCAAAAGGCGGTACTTTGCGATCCACAAACTTCAGGTGGTTTGTTGATTGCGGTTAAACCAGAAAGTGAAGCGGAAATTTTAGAGATTGCGAAAAAAGCCGGTATTGAGCTTAGTGAGGTAGGCGTATTGAAACCTCGTCAAGCAGGCGTACTAGTAGAAGTCGAATAAATGGCTTTAGTGAAAATAAAAAGTGCGGTGAAAATTCACCGCCTTTTTTATTCTTTATTTTCCTTATTTTCTTTGTTGTTGGAATACATCGAGTCAATAATATGACGATAGCGTTCCATAATCACTTTTCGGCGTAATTTGAGCGTAGGGGTGATTTCACCAAGTTTTACGCTAAATGCTTGAGAGAGTAGCGTAAATTTCTTCACTTGTTCGAAGTGCGCCAATTCTTTTTGGAGGCTTTCGATGCGCTTCTCAAACATTTTAATAATTTCAGAGTGTTTGAGTAATTCCATGCGATCTTGATACTTAATATTCAGTTTTTTCGCATATTCTTCTACGCTATCAAAACAAGGCACGATTAGGGCTGAAACATATTTTTTGGCATCGGCAATAATCGCAATTTGTTCGATAAATTTATCTTTACCGATTTTACCTTCGATATATTGTGGAGCAATGTATTTGCCGTTAGAGGTTTTCATCAATTCTTTAATACGATCGGTAATAAATAAATTACCTTCAGCATCAAACTCACCGGCATCTCCTGTTTTCAAGAAACCATCTTCGGTGAAGGCTTGGGCAGTTTCTTCAGGCTTTTTATAGTACCCCTTCATCACCATACCGCCACGAACCAGAATCTCGTTATTTTCACCAATTTTAACTTCGGCGTTTGGCATCAGTTTACCGATAGAATTTGGATTAAAATGATGATCATCCCAACAAGAAACAGTTGCCGTGGTTTCAGTCATGCCATAACCGAGTTTGATATTAATCCCAATACTATGGAAGAAAAGCCCAATGGTTGGTTCTAATTTTGCACCACCGCAAGGCATCATTTTAATTCGTCCGCCTAACAATGAACGCAGTTTAGACAGCACCAGTTTATCGGCAAGTGCATAGCGTTTTTGCAAGAAGAAGGGGACTTTTCTATTTTGAGAGAGAAGATCAAAACGTTTTTGTCCCACTGCAATTGCCCAATGGAAAATCATCTGACGAATAAAAGGGGCTTTTTGTACTTTATCAAGCACGGCAGAATAAATTTTTTCATAGAAACGTGGTACCGCACACATAAAGGTCGGGTGCACTTCCGTTAATGCTTCACGTACTTGATTGGTGTCTTCGAGATAACAAAGGATTGCTCCCCGATGTAACACATAGGCAACCCAAGCACGCTCAAAAATGTGGCTAAATGGTAAAAAAGAAAGTGAAACCTCATCTTGATTAACATCTAATGCAATATCATGGGCTTCAAGTTGATGCGCCAAGTTATTGTAATCGAGCATTACGCCTTTCGGTTCACCTGTTGTGCCAGAGGTGTAGATGATCGTGAATAAATCATCCATCGTTTTATTTGCTAAGCGAGTTTCAAATTCAGCCTGAAATTCTGCTGTACCTAATTGAATTAAATCGTCCCAATGGTAGGAAAGGGTAGTTTCTGTCAGTTGAATTTTTTCTTTCATGGCCACAATTTTTTGTAATTGTGGACACTGATGTGCAATTTCTAACGCTTGATCATATTGTTCTTGATCGCCAACAAACAGAATTTTGACATCGGCATGATTTAAAATAAATTCTGCCTGTTGTGCCGTATTGGTTGCATAAATGGGAACGGTGATAGCTCGGACTTGAAGTGCCGCAATATCTGCGATTGTCCAACGTGACATATTGTGCGCAAAAATTGCAATTTTATCTTGTACTTGAATATTGCAAGCAAGAAAAGCTAATGAAAGCTGATCAAGCTGTTGTTGGAATGCGTTCCACGAAATATCTTTCCACAAGCCATTAATTTTATGGCGAAGTGCGGTTGCATTTTGACGAGTTTTTGCCTGCTGGCGAATTCGATTGACGAAATGACGTTCTAAATTCATATAAGCCTTATTTGAGCGAACAACTGTACGCTAATATAAACTAAATAAATTTAAAATCTAGTAAAATGTTATTATTTTGTGAATATAGAATAAATAATAGACATATTTATTTTTCTATTATTATATTCAAATGAGCAATAAAGAATATATAAAATATTGAGAAAATCTAAATTGATTAGAAATAAAAAAACCGCTCTAAAAAGAGCGGTTAATTTTTTAGCTATTTTGATTAGCCTTTGTAGTTGTATACGTGTGCAACTAAGTCTAATACTTTGTTTGAGTAACCAGTTTCGTTATCGTACCAAGATACTAATTTAACGAAAGAGTCAGTTAATGCGATACCCGCATCAGCATCAAATACAGAAGTTAAAGCACAACCGTTGAAGTCTGTAGAAACTACTGCATCTTCAGTGTAACCTAAAACGCCTTTTAATTCGCCGTTGAAAGTTTTACCTTCAGCTGCATCTTTGATTGCTTGTTTGATTTGTTCGTAAGTTGCTGGTTTTTCTAAGTTTACAGTTAAGTCAACTACAGATACGTTTGGAGTAGGAACACGGAACGCCATACCAGTTAATTTACCGTTTAATGCTGGTAATACTTTACCAACAGCTTTCGCAGCACCGGTAGATGAAGGGATGATGTTTTGTGATGCACCACGACCACCACGCCAGTCTTTAGCTGATGGACCATCAACAGTTTTTTGAGTCGCTGTTGTTGCGTGAACAGTAGTCATTAAACCATCTTTGATACCGAAAGTTTCGTGAACAACACGTGCTAAAGGTGCTAAACAGTTTGTAGTACAAGAAGCGTTAGACACAATATCTTGACCTGCGTATGCACCAAAGTTTACACCACGTACGAACATTGGTGTGCTATCTTTAGAAGGACCAGTTAATACGACTTTTTTCGCACCAGCAGTGATGTGTTTGCGTGCTGTTTCATCAGTTAAGAACAAACCTGTTGCTTCAACTGCAACATCAACGCCGATCGCACCCCAGTTAAGGTTTGCAGGATCACGTTCAGAAGTAACACGGATAGTTTTACCGTTTACGACTAAGTTACCGTCTTTAACTTCAACAGTACCGTCAAAACGACCGTGAGTTGAATCGTATTTCAACATGTAAGCCATGTATTCAACGTCGATTAAGTCGTTGATACCTACAACTTCGATGTCATCGCGATGTTGTGCTGTACGGAATACGATACGACCGATACGGCCGAAACCGTTGATACCAATTTTAATAGCCATAAGATTTTCACCTTCTATTTTTTAAGTTAAACAAAATCGTTGCTCTAACGAGTTCTCGTGGATTATAGCATGGGCATTTTGATAAAAAAAAGGGTATATACCACTTTTTTGTGATCTCGATCACTTTTTAACAATTTGGTAAAACAAATGAAAATTTGACCGCACTTTTCATTTTCTTTTTGTATAATAAAAACAAACAACAATAAGAGGTTTCAATTATGTCTCAAGGTAATTTATATATTCTTTCTGCACCGAGTGGGGCGGGCAAGTCATCATTAATTTCCGCGTTATTAGAAAAAAATCAAGGCACGAAAAAAATGGTGTCCATTTCACACACAACGCGTTCACCTCGACCAGGCGAAAGTCATGGTGTGCATTATTATTTTGTTTCAGTAGAAGAATTTGAAACCTTAATTGAAAAAGGCCACTTCTTAGAATATGCAAAAGTGTTTGGCGGTAATTATTACGGCACTTCATTGCCAGCAATTGAAGAAAACTTGGCTAAAGGTATTGATGTGTTTTTAGATATTGATTGGCAAGGTGCACAGCAAATTCGTCAAAAAGTACCTTCTGTAAAAAGCATTTTTATTTTGCCTCCATCATTGCCAGAATTGGAGCGTCGCTTGGTTGGACGCGGACAGGATAGCAAAGAGGTCATTGCTGAGCGAATGTCAAAAGCAATCAGCGAAATTTCGCATTATGATGAATATGATTACGTGATTGTGAATGATAATTTTGAACAGGCATTGGCAGATTTACAAAGCATTTTGCAGGCAGAACGCTTGACCAAAGCTTATCAACAAACAGAAAATGCGGACTTAATTCATCAGCTACTAGCAAAATAAGCTTGAATTGAGTACAATATTTTCCCTTTATAGACATTATTTTTAACATCGGAGTAAAACATGGCTCGAGTGACTGTGCAAGATGCAGTAGAAAAAATTGGTAACCGTTTTGATTTAATTTTAACCGCCGCTCGTCGTGCGAGACAATTAGAGTTACATCAAAGTGAGCCGTTAGTGCCGGAAGATAACGATAAACCAACTGTAATCGCATTACGTGAAATCGAAAAAGGGTTAATCAACCAAGAAATCATGGATGCAAAAGAGTATTTAGATGCGGCAGCTTCTCAGCGTAACGAAGAAGTAGCAGTAGCGTTAATCGCAGAATAATCTCATTAAAGTGCGGTCAAAATTAAGGCTATTTTGATCGCCGAGTCTTTCTCTCTACAAAAAGTCAGGTGTCCTTTGGAATTGTTTGCAGATTTAGATCGAATTATTCAGGGGTATTTGCCCGCCGATAAAATTGAATTAATCAAACGTGCATTCGTCATTGCGCGAGATGCTCACGAAGGACAATTTCGCTCAAGCGGCGAACCTTACATTACTCACCCTGTTGCAGTAGCTTCAATTATTGCGGAAATGCATTTAGACCATGAAGCAATCATGGCTGCATTATTGCATGATGTTATCGAAGATACCCCTTATACCGAATCCCAATTAAAAGATGAATTTGGTGCTAGCGTAGCCGAAATTGTTGACGGCGTATCGAAACTAGATAAATTGAAATTCCGTACCCGCCAAGAAGCACAGGTTGAAAACTTCCGCAAAATGATTTTAGCGATGACTCGAGATATTCGCGTCGTCTTAATCAAACTGGCTGACCGTACCCATAATATGCGAACGTTGGGTTCATTGCGTCCGGATAAACGCCGTCGTATCGCAAAAGAAACTCTAGAGATTTACTGTCCCTTAGCCCACCGTTTAGGCATCGAACATATCAAGAATGAATTAGAAGATTTATCTTTTGAAGCTATGCACCCCCGCCGTTATGAAGTACTTAAAAAGTTCGTCGAACAAGCGCGTGGTTCTCGTCAAGAATTGATTCAACGCATATCTAATGATATTTCACAACGTCTTGATAATGTAGGCATTACAAATCGTATTTGGGGACGTGAAAAACATCTCTATAAAATTTACCAAAAAATGCGCACGAAAGATCAGAAATTCCATTCTATTATGGATATTTATGCTTTCCGCGTTATTGTGAATTCGGTTGATGATTGCTATCGCGGGTTGGGGCAAATGCATAGTTTGTATAAACCTCGCCCTGGTAAAGTGAAAGATTATATTGCTGTGCCTCGTGCAAATGGCTACCAAGCACTGCAAACGTCAATGATTGGCCCTCATGGGGTGCCCGTAGAAGTTCATCTTCAGACTGAAGAAATGGAACAGGTTGCTGAAATGGGAGTTACCGCCCATTGGGTGTATAAAGAAGGTGGTAAAAACGATAGCACCACCGCTCAAGTACGTGCGCAACGTTGGTTGCAAAGCTTAGTGGATATTCAACAAAACGTGGGTAACTCCTTTGAGTTTATTGAGAACGTAAAATCTGAGTTTTTCCCGAAAGAAATCTATGTCTTTACGCCGAAAGGTCGTATCGTTGAATTACCAATGGGCGCAACAGCTGTCGATTTTGCTTATGCAGTGCATTCTGATGTGGGAAATCATTGTGTTGCGGCAGTAGTAGAGCATAAACCTTATCCGTTATCACAAGCTTTAGAGTCTGGTCAAACCGTTGAGATTGTGACCAGTGAAAATACTCATCCAAACGTTAGCTGGTTAAACTTTGTAGTAACTGCTCGTGCAAGAACTCGTATTCGTCATTTCTTAAAATTATTGCGTGCAGATGATGCCGTTCAAACTGGTAAAAAACAGCTAGAAATGGCCCTAAAACCACATTATCTCTCTGAGGTTTCTGAAGAGAAAATCCAAGCGTTACTAAATGAATTGAATCTCTCAAGCCTCAATGAGCTTTTTGAGGAAATCGGCGTAGGTAACCAAATGTCGAGTGTCATTGCTCATCAATTAATGGATGAAGCTATTGAAATTGATGTGGATGGTGTGTCTGAAAATACACAAAGTACACTAACATTGAGCCGAGATGGCGAAATGAAAGCGTCTTTCGCTCAATGTTGTCATCCAATTCCGGGTGATCCGATCGTGGCATTAAGTACGGCGAAGAAAGGTGTGGTTGTACATCATCAAGCTTGTTCTAATTTAACGTCAGGTAATGCCAAAGATTTCACCGCGGCAAAATGGGAAGAGGCTGAAAGTGCGGTCAATTTTGATGCCGAATTACACATTGAAATGCTTAATGAACAAAATGTATTAGGTAGCCTCATGACAGCGGTCGCGACTTGTGAAAGTAATATTCAAAGTATTTGGACGGAAGAATTAGAGAATAATCTGCTATTAGTCATTATCCAAGTTGGCGCGAGAGATATCTATCATTTAGAAAACATTATGCGAAAAATCAAACAAATTACCAGTGTGATTCGTTTGAAGCGCAATATTAATGAAGCATAATGAGCACGCAACTTCTCGATGCCGTTCCCCTAACCACTTTATCTGGTGTAGGCGCGGCAATCTCCGATAAATTAAGCCGTCTTGGAATTCATAATCTCCAAGACTTGCTTTTTCATTTACCTATCCGTTATGAAGATCGCACGAGAATAACACCCATTGCTGATCTTCGTCCTGAACAATATGCCACCATTGAAGGGGTTGTCCAAACCTGTGAAGTTGCCTTTGGGCGCCGTCCTATTTTAACCGTAAGTCTTTCTGATGGAACGAGCAAGATTATGCTCCGTTTTTTCAATTTTAATGCGGGGATGAAAAACAGTTTTCAGATTGGTACGCGCGTCAAAGCGTTTGGTGAAATTAAACGCGGGCGTTTTATGGCAGAAATTCATCATCCTGAATATCAAATCATACGGGATAATGCGCCATTGGTTTTAGAGGAAACGCTCACGCCTATTTATTCCACAACGGAAGGTTTAAAACAAAATTCATTACGTAAGCTAACCGATCAAGCATTGGCTTTACTCGATAAAATCCAATTAACGGAAATTTTACCTAATGAATTTAATCCACATCCTTTTAGCTTAAAGGAGGCTATTCGATTTCTGCATCGTCCGCCGCCAGATATCTCATTAGAGATTTTGGAGAAAGGACAACATCCCGCACAGCAACGACTTATCTTTGAAGAGCTTCTTGCTCATAATCTTGCGATGCAAAAAGTGCGGTTGGGTACGCAGCAGTTTTTAGCGTTGCCATTGCATTATCAAACTGATTTGAAGCAACGTTTTCTAGCTTCTTTACCTTTTCAACCAACGAATGCTCAAAATAGAGTAGTAGCAGATATTGATCAGGATTTAGCAAAAAATTATCCGATGATGCGACTTGTTCAGGGCGATGTGGGTTCGGGAAAAACATTGGTAGCAGCCTTAGCCGCGTTATTAGCGATTGATAATGGCAAACAAGTGGCTTTAATGGCGCCAACAGAGATTTTAGCGGAACAGCATGCAAATAATTTCCGCCGTTGGTTAGAACCTTTTGGTATTGAAGTAGGCTGGTTAGCAGGTAAGGTAAAAGGAAAAGCTCGCCAAGCGGAATTGGAAAAAATTAAGTCCGGTGCGGTACAAATGGTGGTGGGCACACATGCTTTGTTCCAAGAAGAAGTGGAATTTGCGGATTTAGCCTTGGTGATTATAGATGAACAGCATCGTTTTGGTGTGCATCAACGTTTGATGTTGCGAGAAAAAGGCAAAAAAGCAGGATTTTATCCGCACCAACTGATCATGACTGCAACACCAATCCCAAGAACATTAGCGATGACGGTTTATGCTGATCTTGATACGTCGATTATTGATGAATTACCTCCAGGTAGAACACCGATTACGACAGTGGTTATTTCTGAAGAGCGTCGAGATGAAATCGTTGCTCGAGTCAAAAATGCCTGTATTAATGAAAAACGTCAGGCTTATTGGGTTTGTACGTTAATTGATGAGTCTGAAGTGCTAGAAGCGCAAGCAGTCGAGGCAATTTGGGAAGATTTAACGAAAGCCTTGCCGATGCTTAAAATTGGCCTTGTACATGGGCGAATGAAACCGCAAGAAAAACAAGATATTATGGCTGCCTTTAAAAATGCAGAGCTCGATTTGCTTGTGGCTACAACTGTGATCGAAGTGGGCGTAGATGTGCCGAATGCCAGTCTCATGATCATTGAAAATGCTGAGCGTTTGGGGTTATCACAACTTCATCAGTTACGTGGTCGAGTAGGGCGTGGCAGTACGGCGTCTTTTTGTGTCTTAATGTATAAACCGCCGTTGGGTAAAGTGTCGCAAAAACGTTTACAGGTATTACGTGATAGCCAAGATGGCTTTGTGATTTCGGAAAAAGATTTAGAAATTCGTGGACCTGGTGAAGTGTTGGGCACCAAGCAGACGGGTATCGCTGAATTTAAGGTGGCGAATTTAATGCGCGATCGTAAAATGATTCCAACCGTTCAACATTATGCTAAAGCATTAATTGTAAAATATCCGGATGTGGCAGAAAGTTTAATTCGTCGTTGGCTAAATAATCGAGAAATTTATTCGAATGCCTAAAGTGCGGTTATTTTTGAAAGAGTTTTATAAATGAATAAATCAACGGTACTCTTCTTTGATTCTGGAATGGGGGGCTTAAGCGTTTATCGGGAAGCGAAAAAGCTCATGCCAGATAACCATTATTTGTATTGCTTTGACAATGCAGGCTTTCCTTATTCAGAAAAATCAGAAGAAACAATCATTCAACGAACATTGGATATTTGTAAAAAAATTAATCAGGATTATCCACTTGATGCCATTGTGATTGCTTGCAATACTGCTAGTACGGTAGTGTTACCGCCTTTACGCGAGCAATTTTCTATCCCGATTGTAGGTACCGTGCCTGCTATTAAGCCAGCAGCAGAAATCTCACAAACGAAGCATATTGGGCTGTTGGCGACAAAGGGCACGGTTAAACGCCCTTATGTTAATGATCTTATCCATCAGTTTGCCTCCCATTGTATAGTTGAACGATTAGGCTCAACTAAACTGGTAGAAATTGCAGAGCATAAAATCCAAGGAAAATCGGTCGATTTGATTGCATTGAAAAATGAATTAACTCCTTGGGCCTCAATAGAGGATTTGGATACGATTTGTTTAGGCTGTACCCATTTCCCTTTAATTAAAGATGAAATTCAAATTTGCTTACCTCAAGTGAAGAATTTTATGGACCCTGGATTCGCTATTGCCAGACGTTTGCAGTATTTACTTGATAAATTAGAAGTGCGGTCAAAATCTGAGATGAAAAATCAGGTTTTTTGTACGCAAGATGTAGAGAATAAATACCAATTAGAACAAGCGTTGGCTCTCTGGGGATTTGATGGAATTACCGTTTTAAAATGATTTTTTCTCGTCATGTTGGTGCGTTTGTAAGCAAACAGCAAAAAAATTTACATTTTTTTACAAAAAGATCTTGCAAAGGCATCTGAAATGCCTATAATACGCCCCACACAACGACGCGCTGTTGTGAAGCTTTAACAAAACCAGT
>CAUUXN010000024.1:0-17680 GCA_963548985.1 uncultured Haemophilus sp.
AAAGGTGAATTACCTGGTTGCTGTCATGTTTGTCCGACTGGTGCCATTATTTTTGGTACACGTGAAGAATTATTGGCTGAAGCGAAACGTCGTTTAAGTTTATTACGTGGCACCGAATATGATTACCCACGTCAACACGTCAATAGCACTGATAAATACCGTGCTACCGTGCCAGCATATCAATATCATATCTATGGTGAAAAAGAAGGTGGTGGTACACAGGTACTCGCCTTAAGTGGTGTGCCTTTTACTAACCTTGGTTTACCAGACTTAGATGAAGTCGCAACAGGTTCTCGTGCGGCGCATTTACAACACTTCTTGTATCGCGGTTTAGCATTGCCATTAGTCGCACTTGCCGGTTTAACCTTTATGACTTACAAAAATATGCATGGCGATAAAATCGCTGAGCGTATTGCAGCACAAAAAGAAGCCATGCGTCAGGCACGCAAGGAAATCGAAGAAGCGGAGGATGAGCATCATGAGTAATCCACGTCCGGTAGGCGGTCGCCTTGTTTCTGCCGCAATTCTCTTTTTTGCACCACTTGCTGTGCTTTGCGTTTTATTAATTTTAAAACGTTTGGTTTTCGGTATTGGTTCTGTGACCGCACTTAATGGCGGTTATCCTTGGGGTTTATGGATTGCCTTTGACTTACTTGTCGGTACAGGATTTGCCTGTGGCGGTTGGGCACTCGCTTGGACTGTGTATATTTTCAATAAAGGAAAATATCACGCTCTTGTTCGCCCAGCATTGCTTGCAAGTTTATTCGGCTATTCCCTTGGTGGTTTATCTATCACTATTGATATGGGGCGTTATTGGCATTTGCCATATTTCTATATCCCTGGCCAGTTCAACACGAACTCCGTTCTATTTGAAACGGCATTTTGTATGACGGTGTATATCATCGTGGTGACCCTAGAATTCGCCCCTGTATGGCTTGGTTTCTTCGGCTTGAAAAAATGGTTTAATAAACTGAATAAAATCATGTTTTTCATTATTGCCTTGGGTGCCTTGTTACCAATGATGCACCAATCTTCAATGGGTTCCTTGATGATTGTAGCTGGTCACAAAGTCCATCCGGTATGGCAAAGCTATGAAGCACTACCAATTCTCTCCTTGCTGACAGCTTTCATTATGGGCTTCTCTATTGTAATTTTTGAGGGTTCTTTAGTTAAAGCGGGTCTTGCAGGAAAAACACCAGATGAACGTCATTTATTTACTCAATTGGCACGTGTTACCGCAGGATTAATTTTCTGTTTCTTAGCGGTGCGTTTTGGTGAGTTGATTTATCACGACAAACTGAAAATGGTTGTAGGTTTCGATAAATTAACTAAATTTGAAGCATGGATGTTCTGGATGGAAGTCTGGTTGATGGTATTACCATTACTAACCCTCTTCCTTGGGGAGAAAAAATCAGATTCCCGTTGGTTATTTATTTCGGCATTAAGCATGTTACTCGGTGCAGCATTATGGCGTATGAACTACTCGCTTATCATGTATAATCCAGGCAACGGCTATCAATATTTCCCATCTGCGGAAGAATTGCTTATTTCAATCGGTTTCGTATCTATTGAAGTATGTGCCTATATTTTAATCATTCGTTTATTCCCTGTATTACCGGTATTTAAAGAAAAACATACCGAAGACTCAGAAAAAATTATTGCCGAAAAAGCGGCATTCAGCAAAAAAGTTAGCGGAGCAGAATAATGTCAGAAAAAAAACGTATCTCAATTGACCCAATTACCCGTATTGAGGGTCATTTACGTATTGATTGCGAAATTGAAAACGGCGTTGTCACCAATGCTTGGTCATCAGGTACCATGTGGCGCGGTATGGAAAATATCGTAAAAGGTGCCGACCCACGTGATGCATGGATGATTATGCAACGTATTTGTGGCGTATGTACCACTGTACACGCGATTATCAGCGTACGTGCTGTAGAAGATGCTATCGGCGCTAAAGTACCCGTCAATGCACAGTATATTCGTAACATGATTCTTGCTGCCCACAGCATTCACGACCATATCGTGCATTTCTATCAACTCTCCGCGATGGACTGGGTGGATATCACCGCTGCGCTAAAAGCTGATCCTGAAAAAGCAGCAGATATGCTAAAAGGTGTATCTACATGGTCATTAAACAGTGCTAACGAATTCCGCAACGTACAGAAAAAAATCCAAGCATTAGTGGATAGCGGACAACTTGGTATTTTCGCTAACGGTTATTTTGGTCATGCAGCAATGAAACTTCCACCAGAAGTAAACCTCATTGCCGTCGCACACTATTTGCAAGCCCTTGAATGTCAACGTGATGCTAACCGCGTGGTGGCATTACTCGGTAGTAAAACACCACATATTCAAAACTTGGCGATTGGTGGCGTAGCAAACCCAATTAACTTAGATTCCCAAGCGGTACTAAACCAAGAACGTCTCATGTTCGTGAAAGCTTGTATCGATCGCTTAACTGACTTCATTAACCAAGTATATAAAGTAGATGCGGCAGTATTTGCGGCTTACTATCCAGAATGGTTAAGCCTTGGTAAAACATCAGGCAACTACTTATCTGTACCTGAATACCCAATTGATGCAGATAACTCTAAATTCATGTTGAAAGGTGGTTATATCGAAAACGGCGATTTATCAACTTTCCGTGCAATCGACCAACAAAAAGATGAGTTCGTTGTAAAAGGCATTAAAGAAAGTGGTAAACACGCTTGGTACGAAGATGATGAGCCATTAGAACCTTGGGCTGGCTTAACTCGTCCGAAATATACCGGCTGGCAAGATGATGGTAAATACTCTTGGGTAAAAGCACCAACCTTCTACGGTAAAGTTGTCGAAGTGGGGCCTCTCGCCTATTTAATGTGTGGTTTGGCTGCGAATGACACGCCAACTGTCAACCACTTCAATGAATTAAAAGGCATTTATGAAAAATTGACTGGTAACACGTTAACTACCGATCAATTACATTCTACCCTTGGACGTATTATCGGTCGTACCGTGCATTGCTGTGCGATCAATGATATTTTAAGTGCTCAATGGCAAATGCTCATTGATAATATCGCTAAAGGTGATATGACGGCGTATATCAAAACAGATATTCCAGCAAGCGGTGAATTCCGTGGTGTTGGTTTCGGTGAAGTACCACGTGGTATGCTTTCTCACTGGGTTGTCATCAAAGACGGTCGCATTGAAAACTACCAAGCAGTTGTACCATCCACATGGAATGCCGGTCCGCGTAATGAACAAGACCAAATGGGCCCTTATGAGCTTTCCATTATTGGTACACCGGTGGCAGATCCAACTAAACCGTTAGAAGTGGTCAGAACCATTCACTCTTTCGACCCTTGTATGTCCTGTGCCGTGCACGTAGTTAATATCGAAAACGGCGAAGTGACTGAAGTGAAGGTGTTGTAATGAAGCCGTTAATTCTTGGCGTTGGCAATATTTTGTTAAGCGATGAAGGTGTCGGTGTGCGTGTTGTGCAGGAGCTTGAAAAACGCCCTGAAATTCAACCGCACTTTGACATCATCGATGGTGGTACTTGTGGCATGGAATTACTGGATGCGATGGCAAATCGCGAGCATTTGATTATTGTCGATGCCGTGCTTGCTAACAAACAGCCGGGTGAGATTGTCGTGTTACATGACGAGCAAGTGCCCACCTTTTTCTCTCGCAAAATTTCGCCACACCAACTCGGCATTTGTGATGTTCTTTCTGCAATGAAATTAACGGACGAATTTCCAAAACACCTTTGTCTCATCGGCATCCAACCAGAATCACTAGAATCTGGAATTGGCTTGACTGAAACGATACAAAATGTGTTGCCAAAGGTTTTTGAAACGTTAAATCAAGTCATTAAGGAATATGGCTTAACGGCCGCTATTTAGAATAGCAAGGAATTTAATAGCCAATCACTCATAGCACGCATCTTTTGATGCGTGCTTTAATTTGATTAAGTTTTATGTGAAAAATAAACCATGTATCGACACGAAAAAACACCTGAAAACTCTACCTCACTTTTAACCTCTGTTACGGGCTTTGAAGAAAACCCAACGGAGATTTTCCTTGCCGAAATGCAAAACATTGTACCTGAAATGCAAGATCTTCCTTTTTATCACAAAGGCATCGAGTGTTTCTGCCCTAAATTTGTTTTATTCGAAGACCAATGGATCGGCACAGTATTAACCCCGTGGATGATGAGTGTGGTGATTCTACCTGGTCCTCAACAACAATGGGAAGCACGTGAATTAGGTGATAAACTCACTGTGCAACTACCTTACAAAGCACTTACTTTCACCGTTAGTAGTCTTGAAAATGTACCGCAATATTTAAGTTGCTCCTTACATTCACCACTCGACCCAAATCTGACTAACGAGCAAGCAGTTCAACTCACACAAGATTGTTTGCGTATGGTTTTATCCATCCCAACCGCGCAGCCGACATTTAATTCTGATCGCCGTAATCTATTTAAGGCGATGATCAAATAAATGTTAGCTGCAAACAGTTAATAAAAATGGGCAAAGTAAAATAACTTACTTTGCCCATTTTGCTTTCCATCCCACACAAAGTGCGGTCAGTTTTTACTTAATTTTTCAAATTAATACAACACTCGTGCTTTAATTGTACCTTCAATTTCACGAAGTTTAGCCAATAACGGTGACGCATCATCTGTTTCGATATCAACGACCACATAACCAATTTTCGGATCGGTTTGTAAAAATTGTGCCGCAATATTGAGATTAGCTTCAACAAAAATTTGGTTCAATTTGTTTAATACACCAGGACGGTTTTCGTGAATATGAAGTAAACGTTTTGTACCAACGTGTTCTGGCAAGGATACTTCAGGGAAATTCACGGAAGAAAGGGTTGAACCGTTATCTGAATATTTCACAAATTTACCCGCTACTTCAAAACCAATGTTTTCTTGCGCTTCCGCGGTTGAACCACCGATATGCGGGGTTAAGATCACATTATCAAATTTACGTAGTGGCGAAACAAACTCTTCATTGATTGATGCAGGCTCAACAGGGAATACGTCAACCGCTGCACCACGAACTTTACCTTGTTCAAGCGCAGCTGCTAAAGCATCAATATCCACTACCGTACCACGTGCTGCATTGATCAAAATAGAATCTTGTTTTAATTGCGCAATACGTTCAGCACTCATTAAATTACGAGTTGAAGGTAAATCTGGTACATGAAGCGAAATCACATCACAAGAACCTAACAACTCTTCAAGTGTGTGTAATTGTTTTGCATTACCCAATGGCAATTTATTTTCAATATCGTAGAAATATACTTCCATCCCTAGAGACTCCGCAATAATACTTAATTGCGAACCGATATGGCCGTAACCCACAATACCTAATTTTTTGCCACGCACTTCATGAGAACCCACTGCCGATTTATTCCATAAACCACGATGCACATCTGCATTCGCTTGAGGAATATTGCGCATTAAGAGCAAAATCTCACCCAACACTAATTCAGCCACAGAACGTGTATTAGAGAACGGTGCATTAAATACTGGAATCCCACGCATTTTTGCTTCATTAAGATCCACTTGGTTGGTACCGATACAGAAACAGCCAATAGCAATAAGCTTTGGTGCAGCTTCAATCATTTCAGCAGTTAATTGGGTACGCGAACGTAAGCCGATAAAATGCGCATCTTTAATCGCTTCTTTTAGCTCATCACCATCTAAAGCTTTTTTGTAAAAGTCGATATTGGTGTAGCCCGCCGCATGTAAGGTATCTAATGCACTTTGGTGCACGCCTTCTAATAGCACAAATTTAATTTTTGATTTGTCTAATGAGACTTTGTTTGTCATGTTTGCTTCCTTATTTTTATTAATCAATAATTTTTGCGCCGTCTGGTGTACCGACAATCACAATATCCGCCCCACGTAAGGCAAAGATACCATTTGTTACCACACCCGCGACATTATTCAATTCTTTTTCCATTTCCACTGGATTTAAAATCGCAAAATTATGTACATCTAAAATCACGTTGCCGTTATCAGTCACCACACCTTCACGATATTCAGGTGCGCCACCAAGAGAGACTAATTTACGACCAACTTGTGAACGTGCCATTGGAATCACTTCTACTGGCAATGGGAATGTGCTGCCTAACACATCCACTTGTTTACTAGCATCCACAATACAAATAAATTTTTTCGCTAAAGCGGCCACAATTTTTTCACGAGTCAGTGCTGCACCACCGCCTTTGATCATCATTTTTTGCGGATTGATTTCATCTGCACCATCCACATAAATATCTAAACTTGATACATCGTTAGCGCTAAATACTTCAATACCCTGTTTACGTAATAATTCTTCCGAAGCTTTAGATGCCGCTACCGCGCCTTGAATTTGATCTTTTAATTCACCTAAGGCTTCAATAAAACAATTCACTGTTGAACCACTTCCCACGCCAACAATGGTATCGGGCTTAACATATTTTAACGCCGCACGTGCCGCTAATTTTTTCATTTCTAATTGGTCCATTTCTCTCTCCCTTTTAAACCGTGGATAACAACGTAAACGTTTGCTTTACTTTAATACGACCCTATTAAATAAACAAGTGTAAAAATTTATTTGTGATGATGAAAAAATTTTATTCATCTAAAAAAAGTGCTAACAGCTCGTTCAAAAACAATTTTCCGTGCTCGGTGATTTGCCAAGAATCTAGTGTTTCGACGATATAATTCTGCTGAATGGCCAAATCAATTTGATTTTTGACCGCACTTTGCGAAAGCCCCGTGTAATGTTCAAACTCTTGTTTTGGCACGGCCTCCAATAAACGAAAACGATTCATGAAGAATTCAAAAGCGCGGTCATTTTTTTCCACGTTTTTTTCTTCATAAAGGTACTCACCTCGCAAATACCCTTTTGGATGCTTCGTTTTAGAAAAACGTAAAATATCGCCATTAGGGAAAGTGAGTTTTCCATGTGCGCCACAGCCTATCGCCAAATAATCACCGAATCGCCAATAATTCAAATTATGCTGACACTGAAAGCCTGGTTTCGCATAAGCGGATGTTTCATATTGCTGATAACCGGCTTCAGTTAAAAGTTGGTGACCTTGCTCAAAAATATCCCAAAGATCATCATCATCTGGCAATGTAGGCGGACGATAAGCAAACATGGTGTTGGGTTCAATGGTGAGTTGATACCAGGAAAGATGTGGCGGAGCAAGCTCTATGGCTTGTCGCAAATCATCTAAAGCCTCCTCAAGCGTTTGATTTGGCAAGCCGTGCATTAAATCTAGATTGAAACTTTTTAATCCAGAAACTTTTGCCAAACTGACCGCACTTTTAGCTTCCGCCGCATTATGAATACGCCCTAAACGTTGTAATTTATCGTCATTAAAACTTTGGATGCCCATGGAAATACGCGTTACACCAGCCTCCACATAACCTTTAAAACGCTCCGATTCCACGGTGCCAGGATTGGCTTCCATGGTAATTTCAATATTCTCTGAAAAAGGAATACGACGTTTAATTTCTGCTAATAACAACTTGATACTTTCCGCTGAAAATAAACTCGGCGTGCCACCACCAATAAAAATTGAATGAAGTGGACGATTTTGAATACTCGCCTGATATTTCTCTAAATCTGCCTCAAAATCGGCGATCAGATGTTGTACATATTCTTGTTCAGGAATTGTGCCTTTCTGTGCATGCGAATTGAAATCACAATAAGGGCATTTCTGCACACACCAAGGAATGTGAACATAAAGGGAAAGAGGAGGAAATTTTTGCATAATTAAAAGTCAAAAGGGCTTGTTTTCACAAGCCCTAAAAAATAAATCATTAATTGACCGCTCTTGCTGTTTTAGTCGCAGCTTTACGGCGTGGTGCTTTCGCTTTCGTTTCCACTTTCACGAATTCAATGCCTTCTGGTGGATTCTCTAACGCTAAGCCTAACACTTCATCAATGGTTTCTACCGCATGAATCGCAAGATTTTCTTTCACGTTATCTGGAATTTCTTCCAAATCTTTCACATTATCTTTTGGAATCAATACAGTTTTAATGCCTCCACGATGTGCCGCAAGTAATTTTTCTTTCAATCCGCCAATTGGTAATACTTTACCGCGTAGGCTGATTTCACCCGTCATCGCGACATCAGCACGCACTGGGTTACCCGTTAAGCAAGAAACCAATGCAGTACACATTGCGATACCTGCACTTGGACCATCTTTTGGTGTGGCACCATCTGGCACGTGAATGTGAATATCACGTTTTTCATGGAATTCAGAATTGATACCCAATTTTTCAGCACGTGCACGGACTACGGTCATCGCTGCTTGGATCGATTCTTTCATCACATCGCCTAATGAACCAGTGAAGGTTAATTTACCTTTGCCCACCACTGACGCAGTTTCAATAGTCAGTAAGTCACCGCCCACTTCTGTCCACGCAAGGCCTGTTACTTCGCCTACACGGTTTTGCGTATCCGCTTTGCCAAATTCAAAACGTTTCACACCAAGATAATCATGCAAGTTATCTGAATTAACGGTAATGGATTTCACTTTTGGATTGACCAATAAATTCTTCACCGCTTTACGACAGATTTTAGAGATTTCGCGCTCTAACCCACGCACACCGGCTTCACGGGTGTAATAACGGATAATATCTAAAATGGCGTTTTCTTCGATGGTTAATTCACCTTTTTTCAATCCATTACGTTCAATTTGTTTTTGTAACAAATGACGCATCGCAATATTGAGTTTTTCATCTTCGGTATAACCAGAAAGACGAATCACCTCCATACGATCTAACAATGGACCTGGAATATTCATGGAGTTTGAGGTTGCCACGAACATCACATCAGACAAATCGTAATCCACTTCAAGATAATGATCGTTGAAGGTGGTATTTTGTTCTGGATCAAGCACCTCTAACAAGGCTGACGCAGGATCACCTCGCATATCCGAAGACATTTTATCGATCTCATCAAGCAAGAAGAGTGGGTTTTTCACGCCAACTTTTGCCATTTTTTGAATCAATTTACCCGGCAATGCACCAATATAAGTTTTACGGTGACCACGGATTTCTGCTTCATCGCGTACCCCACCTAATGCCATACGCACATATTTACGACCTGTTGCATTCGCAATAGATTGACCTAGTGAGGTTTTACCTACCCCTGGTGGCCCGACTAAGCAAAGGATTGGGCCTTTGATTTTGTTTAAGCGAGCTTGTACCGCAAGGTATTCTAAAATGCGTTCTTTCACACGTTCTAAACCGTAGTGATCCGCATCTAAGACTTGTTGTGCTTTTGCGATATCTTTCTTCACTTTAGTACGTTTATGCCATGGTACTTGAAGCATCCACTCAACATAGCTACGCACCACCGTTGCTTCCGCAGACATCGCTGACATCATTTTGAGTTTTTGTAACTCACTCTCTACTTTTTCGCGCACATCTGCCGGCATACCTGCCGCTTCAACCTTTTGACGAAGTTGCTCAACTTCATCAATGGTATCTTCGCTTTCGCCTTCGTCCATTTCTTTGCGAATTGCTTTAATTTGTTCGCTAAGATAATAGTTACGTTGGCTTTTCTCCATTTGTTTTTTTACACGGCCACGAATACGTTTTTCAACTTGAAGAATATCCGCTTCAGATTCCATCATGCCGAGCAAGTATTCTAAACGCTCTTGCACATCTGCAAGCTCTAATACGCTTTGTTTATGACGAACGGTCACTGGAATATGCGCAGCCATGGTATCCGCTAAACGATCGGCATCATCAATGCGTTGAAGTGCACCTAAAACATCAGCAGGGATTTTTTTATTAAGTTGCAGATAGCTTTCAAATTCATTTAAAACGGCAGCCTTCACCACATCTAATTCTTTTTCATCACCAAATGTGGTTTCAATTGGTGTGACTTCCGCAGAAAAATGGTCTTCACCATCATTTAATTGATTAATTTTCGCGCGTTGCTGCCCTTCCACCAACACTTTCACCGTGCCGTCTGGCAATTTTAATAATTGAATAATATTCGCAATCGTCCCGACATCGAATACATCATCAACGGTAGGTTCTTCTAAATCCGCTTGCTTTTGTGACACCAATAATAATTGTTTGCCCTCATTCATGGCCTCATCAAGGGCACTAATGGATTTTGCGCGCCCAACAAAAAGTGGCATCACCATATAAGGGAAAACGACAACATCCCGTAATGGCAATACAGGAAGTGTACGTTGTTGAGTTCTTTTGGCGTTCATAGTTATCTCTCTTACATCAATTCTATAATTTCATTGAATATGGGGATGAGTTGCATAAATTCAAGGTAGGATTTGGCATATTAAGGAGAAATCGAAAAATAGGCAAGTAAAGAACCACCTTTATTGATGGTTAATTGGAAAAACCATGGAATACAGGTACAATAAATGCGGTCAAAAATCAGTATGATTTTACCTAATAAAAACGTTTGAAAAAATAACCGCACTTTATCCATTATGACAGCCAAACAAACTATTACTTTCGCGACCTTTCAAGAATTACTGCCTGATTCTTGCAATCATCCATTAAAAAAACAATTAAGGGATAAAGCCCGTTATTACGGACGCAAATTTTTATTTAAAAAACAATGTGATGCTCTGGTTGATTTCTTAAATACTCATCAAACCTGGATTCCGCTTTTTCAACAAAATCCATATCGTTTTAATGCATTGCTTGCGACCTATTGTGACAAACGTTTTTCTGCAACCGATCGACTCAATGCCATTACCAATAATCTGCTAATGCTTGAAGAAAAAATGGGCGTAGAATTTTGTAAAAAACTACTCCAAGAAAAATCCCTTTTATTAGCACAATTAACGGATCAGCTTGGTATCTATTTCAACATCAACCAGATTGACCCTTTTGAAGGTTATTTTTCTATTAACTTAAAAGACAATGATGGGCGTAGCATTTATGATGCTTCTTTCACCTTCTTAAAACCAAATAAATTACTTATCGCCTCAATTCAAGGCCCTTCTTATGAAGAGGCTCAAGAAGCTGTGAAACAAGCCACAAAAGAATTACACGGTGTTCGTCCAATGTTTATGTTGATGAATGTTTTCCGCTTGTTAGCTGAAAAATGGCAATGTGAATTAATCGGTATCCCTCACACATCACAAGGTAAATACCGTTTATCTGCGCGCAGTAAAATCCTATTCAACTACGATGAGTTTTGGCAGGAAAATCAAGGGCAATTAAAAGGTCAATATTGGCAATTACCACTTGAAAGCGCCCGCAAACCGCTGGAAGAAATCGCTAGCAAAAAACGTTCCATGTACCGAAAACGTTATGAAATGTTAGATGATTTGAGTGAAAAAATTACTCAATTTTCCTAAATAAAATAGACTTAAGCCAGGCTTACTCAAAATAAAGCCTGGCCTAGGTAAACGATTGCTCACCCAGATACTATTGCATTCTTTCAAAAATCTCGCTTTGCTTTTTTGCTCATTTTGTGTAGAATACGCGCTCGGCTTATTGATTAATCCGAACACAAGGAGTTCTCCATAATGGAAGCATCAAAGAAAAAGATGAAATTCCCTTCCGCATTTAGCATTCTCTTTATTATTCTTCTTATTGCTATTGGTCTTACTTGGCTTATTCCCTCAGGGTCCTACTCTAAACTTTCCTACGACACCACCGAAAATCATTTTATTGTCAAAACCCACGGAATTCCCGATCAAAGCTATCCAGCAACAGAACAAACCCTGAATCAACTCAATATCAAAATTCAACTTTCTCATTTCACCAACGGCATTATCAAAAAGCCGATTGCTATCCCCGATACCTATCAACGCATTGAACAACACGAAAAAAGCATTACTGATATGATTCACGCCATGGTGGACGGCACCATTGAAGTCGCGGATATTATGATTTTTATCTTCATACTCGGTGGAATGATTGGGGTGATAAACAAAACAGGAGCATTCAATGCCGGATTAATGTCTCTCACCAAAAAAACAAAAGGAAATGAATTCTCTGTTGTCTTTGCTGTCTGCGTGTTGATGCTGTTAGGCGGTACGGCTTGTGGTATTGAAGAAGAAGCGGTAGCCTTCTACCCAATTCTTGTTCCTGTCTTTTTAGCCTTAGGTTATGATTCTATTGTCTGTGTTGGTGCCATATTCCTTGCCGCATCAATGGGCACAGCCTTCTCAACAATCAATCCATTCTCTGTTGTTATTGCTTCAAACGCT
This sequence comes from uncultured Haemophilus sp., assembly GCA_963548985.1. Lineage (GTDB taxonomy): Bacteria > Pseudomonadota > Gammaproteobacteria > Enterobacterales > Pasteurellaceae > Haemophilus_D. The sequence goes on from CAUUXN010000024.1 coordinate 12,206, forward strand.
GCAGGGATTCCATTCACTGAAGGGATGGGATTTCGCACACTGGGACTTATTCTTGGTGGAACCTGTGTAATAGCCTATATGTATTGGTACTGTAAAAAACTGCGTACCAATCCTGAATTTTCTTATACCTATGACGATCGCCAAGCCTTCTATGATCTCTATATGAAAGATATTGATCCGAATGCAACCGTTGAATTTACCTTTAGAAGAAAACTGATTCTGATTCTATTTAGTGGCGCCTTTCCTCTCATGGTATGGGGGGTGATGTTTGGTGGTTGGTGGTTCCCTCAAATGGCGGCTTCCTTCCTAGCCATTACCATCATTATTATGTTTATCAGTGGATTGCCTGAAAAAGATGTCGTAAATGGCTTTACTCATGGTGCTTCTGAATTAGTCGGCGTCGCATTGATTATCGGACTCGCTCGAGCAGTTAATATCATTCTAGAGCAAGGAATGATTTCTGACACTATTCTCGATTATATGACTCATCTTGTCGGTGGAATGAATGGTGGCGTCTTTATTATTGGTCAGCTCTTGGTCTTCATTTTCTTAGGGTTAGTTGTACCCTCGTCTTCAGGCCTTGCCGTACTCGCTATGCCAATTATGGCACCACTGGCTGATACTGTTGGCATTCCAAGAGATATCGTCGTATCAGCTTACAACTGGGGACAATATATTATGTTATTCCTTGCGCCAACAGGATTAGTCCTTGTCACGCTACAAATGCTTGGTATTCCATTCAATAAATGGCTGAAATTTGTCATGCCAATCGTGGGCTGTCAATTTGTTATCTCATCGATACTTCTTCTCGTTCAAGTATTTATGTATGCACACTAAAATAAAAAGCCACGCAATCTTGCGTGGCTTCTTTTTATCATCTGATGTTATTTGACAAACTCATCAAACTCTAACTCATAATCATCACCATCTCTGGTGTATTTGATATAACGTGGAAATTGTTCACCTGAGAATTTCTTCACCATAATATCCTTATTACCTGTTTTAAATGAATAAGTGATTTCAGTGACAGTTTGCTTGTTATATTGGATCTGTTTTTCCACTTTCTTCACATTCACATTTTCCATTGGGTAAAGTTTTTTACCGTTTGTAATTTGGAAACTGGTTGGCAATTTATCGTAATAGCTCAACTGAAATGCCATGGTGAATAAGTCAAAAGTCGGTAATGTTAACGGTTCGGTTTCTAACCCATTTTTCACTTTACCGTATTCAATTGTTGTTGGCGAAATTTTAGAAATAGCATAAGGCTTACCATTACGCACATCTTGATAATTCACCATTTTAAATTGGCTCGAAGTTTGTGAACCACGAGAAGTAAACACAATGTTGTACAACGGAATATTAATTTTCGCATTGACTGAATACTGTGAACCATCAGCTTTAAAATGCACATACGCCGGCATTAAATAATTGGAACTGTATTTAATATTATAATCCACCGCAGACCATGCTGTTGGCACATAAGCAATTAATGCAGCAAAAAGGATTTTAAATAACTTCATTGGTTTTCCTTATATATAAAAATAGGTTGCCCTTTAGAGTATCACAGCGAGAAGAAGTTCCCCATTAAAAAACCATCTTATCCGCAGACAAGATGGTTTTCATTTATGTTAGCTTAATGGGAGATTATAAAACTGCACCCGCCATTAAGAAACCGAATAATACAGATAAACTGATTGCAATCACACCCGGCACTAAGAATGGGTGGTTGAATACATATTTACCGATACGAGTTGAACCAGTGTCATCCATTTCTACTGCCGCAATTAAGGTTGGGTAAGTAGGAAGGATAAATAATGCTGATACTGCGGCAAATGCTGCAATCGCGGCTTCCGGAGAAACACCTAATAAAATTGCAGTTGGATATAATGCTTTTGCAGTTGCAGCTTGTGAGTAAAGTAAGGTACTCGCAAAGAACAAGATTACCGCTAAACTCCAAGGATATTGTTGTAAAAACTCAGCTGATACCGCTTTGATTTGATCGATATGACCTTCAACGAAAGTATTACCTAACCATGCTACGCCAAGCACACAAATTACTGCTGACATACCTGATTTAAAGGTTGCTGCATTGGTAATTTTTGCGGTATCCACTTTACATGCCATAGTGATAATAGCTGCAGTTGAAAGCATAAAAGAGATAATGGCGTTATCACGAGAAAGAATTGGGTTTTGAATTAAACCAACTGTTTTACTGATTGCAGTTGCATAAAGCATGACCACTAAAATCGCGATAAGGAAAATTGCAACAGAACGTTTTGCATAAGGTTTGATCTCAATTTGCATTTCACCACGCATAGTAATTAAACCTTTTGCTAGACGATCTTGGTAAACTTCATCATCTTTCAAATCTTTACCAAGGAAGTTACAAATCACCGCAGTAATCATACATGCTGCGTAAGTAGTTGGGATCCAAATACCTAATAATTGTAAGTAACTTAAACCAAAGTTTTTCTCTAATTCAGCAGAAAGGAATACCACCGCAGCAGAAATTGGAGACGCTGTAATCGCAATTTGTGAAGCGATAACCGCAATAGAAAGTGGACGTGAAGGACGGATACCTTGTTCTTTTGCTACTTCAGCAATCACTGGAAGTGTTGAGAATGCTGTGTGACCAGTACCTGCAAGTACAGTCATAAAGTAAGTTACAGTTGGTGCAAGGAAGGTAATGTATTTTGGATTTTTACGTAGAATTTTTTCAGCTACTTTTACTAAGAAATCCATACCACCCGCAACTTGCATTGCAGCAATTGCCATGATTACAGACATGATAACTGAAATTACATCAAACGGAATGGCACCCGGTTTTAAGCCAAGCAGTGAAAGTGCCACAACACCCATACCACCCATGAAACCGATACCAATACCGCCTAATCTAGCCCCTAGGTAAATAAAGAGTAGGACGACTAAAAGTTGAGCCCAAATCATAATATTTTCTCCATATTAATTTTTAAAATAATTCCAGGACATATATTAACAACAAACTAGTGCATTATCTATATTTATTACTTGGATTAGTCTATTTTATCCGAAAGTGCGGTTAAAATTTGATTCAAATTCTGACCGCACTTTCAATGACTTTCCTAGAAATCCTCAAAGTATTGTTGAATCACTTTTGGATCTTTTGTTTGTGTTAAGGCTAATTGTAATAACACACGTGCTTTTTGCGGATTCAATGTACCTGAAGCCACAAAACCATATTTAGAATCATCTACTTCAGCATCACGTGTAGTGTAACCCGTTGGCACACGAGATGAACGAACCACCACAACACCATCTTTCGCCGCTTTTTCTAAACGTTCTAAATGGGCCGAATTCACGTTACCATTACCCACACCTGCAGAAACAATGCCTTGATAGCCCGCATCCAATAATGAATTTAATGGCTCAATTGGTGCATTAGAATAAGCATAAACAATGCCTACTTTCGGTAAGCTGTCTAATTTATCTACGTTAAATGGTGTGTTTACCGTATGTTTGCTTTCAGGTGAGCGTTCGTAATCTACTTTACTGTTATGGATATAACCCAAAGTACCATAGTTTGGAGAATGGAACGTTTGCACCGCAGTAGTACTCATTTTGGTCACATCACGTGCACCTAATACTTCATCATTCATCGCCACTAATACACCGCGACCAGATGATTTTTTATCGGTTGCCACGACGACGGCGTTATAAAGGTTTAATGGACCATCCGCACTTTTTTCTGTCGCAGGACGCATTGCACCGACTAATACAATTGGTTTTTCACATTTCGCAGTAAGATCTAAGAAATAAGCGGTTTCTTCCATGGTATCGGTACCATGAGTAATCACGAAACCATCGGTATCTTTACACTGTGCATTAATCGCTTTCGCTAATTTTAACCACACATCATCGCTCATATCTTGTGAACCAATTTTTACAATTTGCTCACCTTTTACATTCGCCAGTTGCTTAATTTCAGGCACCGCATCAATTAATGCGTCAACATTGAGTTGCCCTGCTTTATAAGCAGAAGAAACGGCAGTTTCGCCACTTCCGGCAATCGTGCCACCTGTTGCTAAAATTGTAATATTCGGTAATTCTGCAGCTTGTGCGACCGAAAAACCAAATCCGAGCATCATAAGTGCCGTTAATTTTTTTAATTTCATGCGCGTCTCCTTTCACGTTTAATCATCTAAGTTTGGCTATTCTCTACTTAATTAGGCGTAGAATAAACACAAAGATAAGATATTTATGATCCCGATCACATTTTTATTGATCCGATTGTATAAGCTTTCGCCAACGTTGCGTTTCCTTGATAATTTTTTTGAAAGATAACTAAAGTGCGGTTATACTTAAAGCCTTATTTCATCTGAAGATAAACTCTTATTCATAATCAAAATTAAGTTGAGAACAACATGCAAGAATTTATGCCTCAAGCAATTGAATTTGCTCAAAAACACACTTTTTTAACGATCGCATGGTTTGCTGTCCTTTTTATGACACTTTTCACCTTTTTTAAAAGTGCGACACAAAAATATCGCGTCATCACCAACCCTGAAGCGGTTCGCTTAATGAACGACGAAGAAGCCGTGGTGATTGATTTACGCCCTATTGATGAATTCCAACGCGGCCATATCATTGGTAGCGTAAACTTGCTTCCAACTGAAATTAAAAATCAAAATGTAGGCAAAATTGAACATCACAAAGAAAAACCGCTTATCATTGTGGATGTTAACGGTGTTTCTTCTGCTACGTCCGCAGAACTTTTAACCAAACAAGGCTTTGAAAAAGTTTATGTGTTAAAAGACGGCTTAGCGGCTTGGGCGGGTGCAAATTTACCATTAGTAAAAAAACATAAGTAAGGATCCTCTATGTCTGAACAAAATCAACAACCTGAAGTAGCGGCTGAAGAGCAACAAGAAGCGGTACTTCAAATTCAACGTATTTATGTAAAAGATGTTTCTTTTGAAGCGCCAAATCTTCCTCATATTTTCCACCAAGAATGGAAACCAAAACTCGGCTTCGACTTAAGCACTGAAGCCGTTCAGGTAGGTGAAGATTTATACGAAGTCACATTAAACATCAACGTAGAAACCACCATGGAAGATTCTGGTGATGTGGCGTTTATTTGTGAAGTGAAACAAGCTGGCGTATTTACAATCAGCGGTTTAGAAGATGTTCAAATGGCACACTGCTTAACATCTCAATGCCCAAATATGCTTTTCCCTTATGCACGTGAATTGATTTCTAACTTAGTGAATCGTGGTACATTCCCGGCATTAAACCTTTCTCCGGTAAACTTCGATGCGTTGTTCATTGATTACATGAACAAGCAGCAAGCAGCAGCCGAAGCGGAAGAAAATCAGGAAACCCAACATTAATTGTGATGAGGGCAGGCGATATCGTCTGCCCTTTTATTTTAAAGGTGATTGAAATGAACCCATCCCAATCTCCAATTACCATTCTTGGTTGCGGTTCTTATGGAACAGC
>CAUUXN010000025.1:0-17265 GCA_963548985.1 uncultured Haemophilus sp.
ACCAGTTTTGTGCAATATCAAAAAGCGTTGTCATGATGTTTTCTCCTTGTAAAAACTAATTCTTGTTAGACTAGCTGAAAATGACTTTAATTTAAATGACTATTTTGCTTTTTTACTGAAAATTTAAGCTTTTTTTGATCGCAACCGTTTTCTCTTGATATAAAAACGGCGTAAAAATATTTACGCCGTGAGAGTGATATAAATTTATATAAAATAATAAAAATTAGAGAAGAAGGGCAGAACCCCATTTAATAATATCAAAGAAGAATTTGTTTTGATTGGTTGCAATACCATCACCCGTTTTCTTCAATGTGCCGTCATCATTTTTCGTTTCATCTACCATGCCATTTACATACTGGCCTTTCACCACATCTAAGTCTTCTTTTGCCTGAGTACGTAAGATTTGGCAAGCTTTTGGTTCTAATGCATCGACATCACCAATTTCTGCGCGGAATTTCTTAAATTGATAGGTTGCATAATTCATCGATTTTTCATCTTTTTGAATCATTTTTACATAATCTTCACCGATGATTTTTTCTAACGGATAGAAAAAGACATATTGGGAATGAATATAGCTATCTTCTTTGGCAAAATGTTGTTGCTGAATACGAGTTAAATTTGGATAGATACATTGCTCAGCTTGTTTACTTGCTGTAGCCCATGCTTTCGCATTCTCATCTGAAAGGAGATAATCAGCTTGTGCGAATTCAGCAGGAATAGTTGATTGTGATGAACCAAATAAACTACAAGCATTCAATAACATGATGCTGCTTAAAAAAATAATTTTTTTCACTTAAATTTCCTTATAACATCTAGAATGGCAAAATTTTAACAACAACAATCTGATTGTAAAGTGATTCTCTAATTGAGAAGTGATTTTCTTTCCCGAACTAAAAAACTTCCGCTATAATGACCGCACTTTTTACACTTATAAAGGAAAGAACAATGCAAAATCCAAAAGATGATGTTTTATATGCACCAGTTGAGTGGGTTGATCATAGCGAAGGTTATACTGATATCCGTTTCCACAAATCGACTGATGGTATTGCAAAAATCACGATTAACCGTCCGGAAGTGCGTAATGCATTTCGTCCGCAAACAGTCAAAGAAATGATCCATGCTTTTTCTAACGCGCGTTTCGATGAAAAAATTGGCGTGATTGTGTTAACCGGTGAAGGCGAAAAAGCATTCTGTTCTGGTGGTGACCAAAAAATTCGTGGTGACTACGGCGGTTACAAAGATGAAAGCGGTGTGCATCACTTAAATGTATTGGATTTCCAACGTGATATTCGTACTTGTCCAAAACCAGTGGTGGCAATGGTCGCAGGTTATGCGATTGGTGGTGGTCACGTACTTCATATGTTATGTGATTTAACTATTGCGGCAGACAATGCGATTTTCGGTCAAACTGGTCCTAAAGTCGGTTCATTTGATGGTGGCTGGGGCGCAAGCTATATGGCACGTTTAGTGGGGCAGAAAAAAGCCCGCGAAATTTGGTTCTTATGCCGTCAATATAATGCACAAGAAGCATTAGATATGGGCTTAGTGAATACTGTTGTACCTTATGCAGATTTAGAAAAAGAAACTGTGCGTTGGTGCCGTGAAATGTTACGTAACAGCCCAATTGCATTACGTTGCTTAAAAGCCGCATTAAATGCAGACTGTGATGGTCAATCAGGTTTACAAGAGCTCGCGGGTAACGCAACCATGTTGTTCTATATGACTGAAGAAGGTCAAGAAGGTCGTAACGCGTTCAACGAAAAACGCGCGCCAGACTTCAGCAAATTCAGACGTAATCCTTAATTTGAACATAAAAGTGCGGTTAGAAATCTGTGTGTTTTTAACCGCACTTTTGTCATCAAGGAGAATAAGATGGAAACCAAATCATTTAATCTTTATCGTTATTCTATTCCCGTCGATAGTCAGCTGATTTTACGTGGACATTTTTTAAAACGCCGTGAAGGCTTGATTGTACGTGTTGCTTGCAGCCGTGATGGCTGGGGGGAAATTGCACCTTTACCTGGGTTTAGCGAAGAAACTATCGAACAAGCGCAAGAGCAAGCTATTGAATGGCTGACGAATTGGTGTCGTGCAAGTTGCGAAGCGCCAAGAGTCCCCCTTGATGGTTGTTATCCTTCTGTGGCTTTCGGTATTAGCACGGCGATGGATGAGATGAAACGTTATTTAAATGAGGAAGGTAACTATCATACTGCACCGTTGTGCTATGGCGATCCTGATGAGTTATATACAGAACTTAATCAGATGCCAGGTGATAAAGTCGCTAAAATCAAAGTGGGTATGTATGAAGCGAATCGTGATGGTTTGATTACGGATATGTTTCTTGAAGCCATTCCTGATTTGCAATTACGTCTAGATGCGAATCGTCAATGGACATTAGAAAAAGCCTTAAAATTTGCGGAGAAAGTAAAACCGCAACATCGTTCACGCATTCAATTTTTGGAAGAACCTTGTAAAACCCGTGAAGAAAGCCGCCAGTTTGCAGCTCAAACAGGCATTAATATTGCTTGGGATGAAAGTGTGCGTGAGCCTGACTTCCTTTTAGAAAAAGAACCGCACTTAAGTGCCATCGTGATTAAACCAACACTGGTTGGTTCGCTACAAGATTGTCAAAAGTTGATTGCTCAAGCGCATAGTTTAGGCATAAAAGCAGTGATCAGTTCGAGTATTGAAAGTAGTCTTGGATTGACACAACTCGCTCGTATTGCGGCACAATATACCCCCAATGTGACGCCTGGATTGGATACGTTGAATTTAATGCAACATCAGGTATTACGTGCGTGGCCAGGTTCAGATTTGCCGTTAATTGATTTGAATTCAGAATTTATTACCAAAATCGTCTAGAGATAAGACCACCATTACACAAAAAATCGCTATAATTCGCACAAGTTAAAGGATGTGAAAATGTCAAAAAAATTCAATATTTTGCTGTTAAATGGCCCGAACTTAAATATGTTGGGTGCAAGGGAGCCGAAACATTATGGTTCGCTTTCGTTATCTGCCATTGAAGAAAATGTGGCAAAACTTGCGGCGCAGCATGATGTGAATTTGGAGTGCTTTCAAGCAAATAGCGAAGAAAAGTTAATCGATAAGATTCATCAAAGTTTTCAGAAAGTGGATTTTATTTTAATTAACCCAGCAGCTTATACGCATACCAGTGTTGCATTGCGTGATGCGTTGCTTGCTGTGTCAATTCCTTTTGTTGAAATCCATTTGTCTAATGTACATAAGCGCGAGCTATTCCGTCACCATTCTTACTTTAGTGATGTGGCTGAAGGGGTGATTTGTGGCTTAGGTGCGAAAGGCTATGAGTTTGCTCTCCAATTCGCGTTAGATTTTTTAAATAAAAAAGCATAAAATTTCACAAAATTTACAGATTTTCGCAGAAATTTATCGCAAAGTACGTGATTTTGCGGTAATCTTGCCGACACAAAAAACAGGTTTCAAAATGACCGCACTTTGGAGTGAATTTTGAAAGTGCGGTTGAAAATTCATTAATATTTTTAGGAAGAGCGTATGGACATTCGTAAAATCAAAAAACTGATTGAATTAGTAGAAGAATCGGGTATCACTGAATTAGAAGTGCAAGAAGAAGAAGGTACAGTACGTATTAGTCGTGCAGCACCAGCAGTTGCACCAGCTGCGATTCAATATGCAGCGGCGCCTGTAGCACCCGCTGCGGCTCCGGCAGCTGCGCCAGCACCTGCAGCGGCTGCACCTGCGGAAGCGCCTGCAGCTGAAGTGTCAGGACACCAAGTACGTTCACCAATGGTGGGTACATTCTATCGTAGCCCAAGTCCTGAAGCGAAAGCTTTCGTGGAAGTGGGACAAACAGTCAAAGTAGGCGATGCACTTTGTATCGTTGAAGCAATGAAAATGATGAACCGTATCGAAGCTGATAAAGCTGGTGTGGTTAAAGCAATCTTAGTCAATGATGGCGAAGCGGTTGAATTTGATCAACCATTGATCGTTATCGAATAATCCCTATCAATCTGAAATGGCGAGCTTTCTCGCCATTTTTTTACCCAAGTGGAAATTGTTATGTTAGAAAAAGTTGTGATTGCTAACCGTGGTGAAATTGCACTGCGTATTTTGCGTGCCTGTAAAGAATTAGGCATTAAAACTGTGGCGGTTCACTCTACCGCTGACCGTGATTTAAAACACGTATTACTTGCAGATGAAACAGTTTGTATCGGACCTGCTCCATCTGTAAAAAGTTATTTAAATATTCCTGCGATTATTGCTGCAGCAGAAGTAACCGGTGCGGATGCGATTCACCCTGGTTATGGTTTCCTTTCTGAAAACGCAGATTTTGCAGAGCAAGTTGAGCGTTCTGGTTTTATTTTTATTGGTCCAACAGCGGACGTTATTCGTTTAATGGGGGATAAAGTTTCTGCGATTAAAGCAATGAAAAAAGCAGGCGTGCCTTGCGTACCTGGTTCAGATGGCCCAGTAGGTAGCGATATCGCGAAAAATAAAGAAATTGCAAAACGTATTGGCTATCCAATTATTATCAAGGCGTCTGGTGGTGGCGGTGGTCGTGGTATGCGCGTGGTACGTAGCGAAGATGCACTTGAAGAATCCATTGCGATGACAAAAGCAGAAGCAAAAGCAGCGTTTAACAATGATATGGTTTACATGGAAAAATATTTAGAAAATCCACGCCATATTGAAATTCAAGTTTTAGCTGATACGCATGGTAATGCAATCTATCTTGCTGAGCGTGATTGTTCAATGCAGCGTCGTCACCAAAAAGTTGTAGAAGAAGCGCCAGCACCAGGTATTACCGAAGAAGTTCGTCGTGATATCGGTTCTCGTTGTGCGAAGGCTTGTGTTGAAATTGGCTATCGCGGTGCAGGTACATTTGAATTCTTATATGAAAATGGTGAGTTCTATTTCATCGAAATGAATACTCGTATTCAAGTAGAGCATCCAGTAACAGAAATGATTACTGGTGTGGATTTGGTGAAAGAACAATTGCGTATTGCAGCTGGTTTACCACTTTCTTATAAACAAGAAGATATTAAAGTGAAAGGTCATGCAATTGAATGTCGTATCAATGCAGAAGATCCAAAAACATTCTTACCATCTCCAGGTAAAGTGGTACACTTGCACTCACCAGGTGGTTTAGGCGTTCGTTGGGATTCTCATGTGTATGGTGGTTATACCGTTCCTCCGCATTATGATTCTATGATCGCAAAATTAATTACATACGGTGATACTCGTGATGTAGCAATCCGTCGTATGCAAAATGCATTATCAGAGACGATCATTGATGGTATCAAAACCAATATCCCACTTCATGAACTCATTCTTGAAGATGAAAACTTCCAAAAAGGTGGCGCAAATATCCACTATTTAGAGAAGAAATTAGGAATGTATGATTAATTTATAATTTTCTAGGCAAAGGCAGAATATTTCTGCCTTTTTTGTTTGTCGTTTAATATAATTATTGACGTTAAAGTATTCTAACGGGAGTTCATAATGGATTTATCACAACGGTATAAGCTAGCGGCTAAGGAAGCTCGCTGGGCATTAGGATTAGCTATTTTTTATGTAATTGGATGGTGTATTTGTGCTTATTTACCCAAAGACTCACCTGGGCCGATAGGTTTTCCGTTATGGTTTGAATTATCCTGTATTTATTTACCCATTTTGTTTGTTGTCATTGGATATTGGATTGTCAAAATTGTCTTTTTAGATATCCCGCTAGATGTTGAGTCAAAGGAGAATAAATAATGAATTTAGGTATTATTCTCCCCTTAGTCATCTATTTAGTCTTCATCTTTGGCGCAGCATTATTTGCTTATGTAAAACGTAGTAAAGGGGATTTCCTTACCGAGTATTATGTGGGAAATCGTTCCATGACGGGCTTTGTTCTTGCGATGACAACGGCTTCCACTTATGCCAGTGCGAGTTCTTTTGTTGGTGGACCAGGGGCTGCCTATAAATATGGGCTAGGTTGGGTATTACTCGCCATGATCCAAGTGCCAGCTGTGTGGTTAGCCTTAGGTGCATTGGGCAAAAAGTTTGCATTACTTTCTCGCGAAACCAATGCACTCACCATCAATGATCTATTTCTCTATCGTTATAAAAATAAATATCTCGTTTGGATTTCCAGTCTAGCATTGTTGCTTGCCTTCTTTGCTGCCATGGTTGTGCAATTTATTGGTGGGGCGAGATTGCTCGAAACCACGATAGGGATTCCTTATACTCATGCGTTACTTATTTTTGCCTTAACTGTTGGCATTTATACATTTATTGGTGGTTTCCGAGCGGTCGTATTAACCGATACGATTCAAGGTACGGTAATGATTTTGGGTACAATCGTGCTGTTAGTCGGGGTTGTTTACCATCTCGGTGGTGTAGAAAGTGCGGTCAATAAATTAACTGAAATTGATCCGAGTTTAATAAGCCCTTACGGTCCGAATGAGATGCTTGATTTTCAATTTATGGCCTCATTTTGGATTTTAGTTTGTTTTGGTGTGGTTGGTTTACCGCATACAGCAGTCCGCTGCATGGCTTTCAAAGATAGTAAAGCCTTACATCGAGGCATGCTTATTGGGACGATTGTCCTTTCAGTCATTATGTTTGGTATGCACTTGGCGGGCGCCTTAGGTCGTGCGGTTGTACCTGATTTAACGGTATCAGATAAAGTCATTCCAACCTTAATGTTGGAAGTGCTTCCGCCAATTGTTGCAGGGATTTTCTTAGCCGCACCGATGTCTGCGATTATGTCCACAGTCGATGCACAACTGATTCAATCCTCTTCAATCTTTGTGAAAGACTTATATCTTGCAAGCAAACCAGAAGCGGCGAAGAATGAAAAACGAATTAGCCGTATTTCATCAGTCATCACGCTTATTTTATCGGCATTACTAATTCTCGCAGCACTCAATCCACCTGATATGATTATTTGGTTGAATTTGTTTGCTTTTGGGGGATTAGAAGCCGCATTCCTTTGGGTAATCGTATTAGGCATTTATTGGGATAAAGCAAATGCTGCCGGTGCAATAAGCTCTATGGTGGTGGGATTGAGTAGTTTTGTGTTATTGACTCAATTTGGTATCAAACTATTTGGTTTTAATGCGATTGTACCTGCACTTGTATTTGGCTTGATTGCTTTCATCTTGGGTAACCAATTCGGCACAAAAAAACAGTAAAAATGGACTGCACTTTATGGTTTATCAAATTCTAGCATTGTTTATTTGGAGTAGTGCCTTTGTTGCCGCTAAATACACCTTTACAATGATGGACACCATTTTGATGATCCAAGCCCGTTTATTAATGGCGGCAATTATTGTGATGCCACTCTTTTTTCGTCGTTGGAAAGGCGTGTCTAAACCGATGCGAAAACAGCTTTGGTGGCTAGGTTTTTTCAATTATACCGCGACCTTTTTGCTGCAATTTATAGGTTTAAAATATACAAGTGCGGCGAGCGCAACAACCATGATTGGATTAGAGCCGTTATGTGTGATTTTTATAGGGCATTTTTTCTTTCAAGATCGTGCGAAATGGTATCATTGGTTGTGTGGGGCTTTTGCCTTTTTAGGCGTAGCCATTTTAATTTTAGGTGGGCAAGGAAATGAAGGCTCAAGTGAAATTAGTTTATTGGGTTGCTCCTTAGTGGTGGCGGCAAGTATTGTGTTTGCTTGTTGTTTGCGTTGGACGAAAAAAGTGGTGGCAACGGTTTCAGCACAAGCTTATACATCCATTTCAATTGTGTTGGCAACTATCACCATGCTGCCATTTACTTTATTGATGACTGAAAACTGGGATATCCATTTTAACTGGCTTGGTTTCTTCGGTTTGATTTATCTTGGCGTAGCATGCAGTTGGTTTGCCTTTTGGTTATGGAATAAAGGCTTAAATTCAGTAGATGCAAAAATCTCGGGAATTTTGACCGCACTTGAGCCGATTTTTGGTGTCTTTTTGGCGGTGTTATTGCTTAACGAAGAGGTTTCACTTGTTTCAGCGCTTGGGATTATCATTATTGTGGTTTCAGCCCTAGGCGTAAGTTTATTACCGAAATGGTTACATAAAGAAATTAATTAAAAGGAAAAGAAGATGGCGTGGATTCAAATTCGCTTAAATAGTACAAATGAAAAAGCTGAGAAAATTAGCGACTTTTTAGAAGAAATTGGCTCAGTTTCGGTGACATTTATGGATAGCCAAGATACGCCGATTTTTGAACCACTTCCGGGCGAAACGCGTTTGTGGGGAAATACCGATGTGATCGCCTTGTTTGATGCAGAAACGGATATGAATGAAATTGTGAGTTTGCTTAAACAAGCACATCATTTAGATGAACATACCGCTTACAAAATTGAGCAAATCGAGGATAAAGACTGGGAACGTGAATGGATGGATAACTTCCACCCAATGCAATTTGGTCAACGTTTATGGATTTGCCCAAGCTGGCGTGAAGTGCCAGATCAAAATGCGGTGAATGTGATGCTTGATCCTGGTTTAGCTTTTGGGACAGGTACCCACCCGACAACTGCACTTTGTTTAGAGTGGTTAGATGGTTTAGATTTAACAGGCAAAACTGTCATCGATTTTGGTTGTGGGTCAGGAATTCTTGCTATTGCGGCTCTTAAATTAGGCGCAAAAAATGCGATTGGTATTGATATCGATCCACAGGCGATTCTCGCAAGTCGTAATAATGCGAAACAAAATGGGGTGGCAAATCGTCTTCAGCTTTTCCTATCCGATGATAAACCTGCCGATTTAAAAGCGGATGTCGTTGTGGCGAATATTCTTGCAGGTCCATTAAAAGAACTTTACCCAATTATTTCTCAATTAGTGAAAGAGGGCGGGGATCTAGGACTATCTGGCATTTTAGAAACACAAGCACAATCGGTATGTGATGCTTATACACAATCATTTGATTTAGATCCTGTTGCAGTGAAAGAGGAATGGTGCCGTATTACAGGTAAATTAAAATCGGCTTAATTTCTTTTTGTCAATTAAAAAAAGTGCATTTTTTGAACAAAATTCACTTTGCAAAAAAAAGAAAAATGCGTAATATAGCACCCCTTGTCGGTTGTTATTGTAGCCTGACTTGCTGGAGATAGGACTTGTAATTGGGGATAACATAAAATGCGAATTGGTTCTTACGAATTAAAAAATCGTATTTTATTGGCACCCATGGCAGGTATCACGGATCAACCCTTTCGACGTTTATGTGCCCATTATGGTGCAGGATTAACGTTTTCAGAGATGATGTCAACTAATCCACAAGTTTGGCATACAGAGAAATCGAAACTTCGTTTAGCACATAGTGAAGAGTTGGGATTAAATGCGGTGCAAATCGCAGGTTCTGATCCTTTAGAAATGGCCCACGCTGCAGCAATTAATGTAGCCTATGGTGCTGAAATTATCGACATCAATATGGGCTGTCCCGCAAAGAAAGTAAATCGAAAATTAGCGGGCTCTGCACTGCTTCAATTTCCTGATTTAGTGGAAAAAATTTTAAAAGAAGTAGTGAATGCCGTTGATGTGCCTGTGACGTTAAAAATTCGCACAGGTTGGAATAAGGCAAACCAAAACTGTGTGCAAATCGGCAAAATTGCAGAACAATCTGGTATTCAAGCTTTAACCATTCACGGGCGGACGAAAGAATGCTTATTTGAAGGGGAAGCGGAATACGACAATATTCGAGCAGTCAAACAATCAATTTCAATTCCAGTCATTGCGAATGGTGATATTGATTCTGCCTCGAAAGCGAAAAAGGTACTTGAGTACACAGGTGCCGATGCAATAATGATCGGTCGTGCTTCATTAGGCAATCCGTGGCTTTTCCAAGCAGTGGAAGCGCTAGTAGAACATGATACGATAATTCAAACACCAAGTTTACGTGAAAAGTGCGGTCATATTTTGCGTCATATTCAAGAACTTCATCAGTTCTATGGCGAGCAAAAAGGCTATCGAATAGCCCGCAAACATGTCGCTTGGTATTTACAGGGAATTCAACCCGATTCCGTTTTTAGACAGACTTTTAACGCAATTAATGAACCGAAAGAGCAGTTAATTGTGCTGGAAGATTTTTTAAATTCAATTTTGGATAAAGAAAAATGTTAGAACAACAACGTAGTCCGTCTGAAGCGTTAACCGTTTCAGTTTTAAACTCTCAATCACAAGTAACAAACAAACCATTACGTGATTCAGTAAAACAAGCTTTACGCAATTACTTATCACAATTAGATGGTCAAGATGTGAATGATCTTTACGAATTAGTATTAGCGGAAGTTGAACACCCGATGTTAGATATGATTATGCAATACACCCGCGGTAACCAAACCCGTGCAGCAAACATGCTCGGCATTAACCGTGGTACATTGCGTAAGAAATTGAAAAAATACGGTATGGGCTAATTAAGATTAGCAAAAGAAAAGGCGAACATGATGTTCGCCTTTTTATTTATCTATTGAATGGTGAAGCTAATTGGTACACTGACTGAAGAGGTAAATCCAGCTGGTTTTGGACCAACAGGTCTCGCACTTCTCACCGCTTCCAGTGCTGCGTTGTCTAAGCTTTCATCTCCAGAGGAATTCGTTACTCGTTCTCCTGATAAGGAGCCATCTGCCCCTACGCTAAAACTCACGCTCACAACACCTTGTTTACGCATCATCTTCGCACGAGCAGGATAGCGTTTGTGCCGTTCAATTTCACGTCGAATAGCCGCACGATAAGCATTTAGCTCATCCGTATTGGCACCTGAGCCACCTTGAACACCATTTGTACCAGGTTGTCCTGTGGTCGTTGCTTTAGAATTTGCCGTAGCCGTTGAATTAATATTCTTATCGCCAATTGGTAAGCTCTTCGGCATTTCTACCGCTTTCTCTGCTTTTACCTCATTTTTAGGTTTTTCCTTTGACTTCTCTTTCGGTTTTGGTTTCGGTTTTTCTATTGGTTTTTCTGGCTTTTTCTCAGGTTCTTTTTTCTTCTCAGGCTCTGGTTTCTTCGTTGGATCTGCGACGACTTCTTGCTTTTCAGGTTCCGGTTCTGCCTGTTGAGGTTCAGGTTCCGGCTCTGGAGCCTGTTCTTCTACTCGCATTCCTTGAATCATTTCCATCGAAATCGTTGTAGATATTTCACCTGTAGCATTACTTGCGGCTTCACTTGGCTTATGCCAGTTCCAAAGCAATGCGCCTACAATGGCACCATGAATTAATAGAGAAATAAGCAAGCCTAATAGTGATCGTTTAGCTTGTTGGCTGTTCATTGTTTATGCCCTACTCCGACGCCTCCCACTGCTGGCGCATTTTTGCTCGAAACGCCTTTATCTTTCATCGAAACAATAGCGACATTTTTAATTTCGTTTTTCGATAACATGTCAGTAATCGTCACAAAATCTTGGAAAGAGGCTTCTGCATCAATTTTTAAGGTGACTTTCTGATCTTTATTCCAACCCGCGATCTCTTTTTCAAGCGCTTCTTGCGAGATAGGTTTGTCATTAAAATAAAGTTGTTTATCTGCCGTTACAGTCAATAATTTGGCTAATTCATCTGATTTGAATGCGACCGTTGAACTGGCTTTTGGCACATTAACTTGAATTTTTCCTTGAGAAATAAAGGATGCGGTGATCAACACTATCGCTAATAGCACCAACATAATGTCGATGAAAGGAATAATATTGATTTCATCAAATTTTTTCACGATTATTCCTTATCTTTTTGAGCGTTTAATACTTTCCATTTCAATAAGTTAACTTCTACTTTACGACCTAAGCCGTTATAGAACATCATAGATGGAATTGCGACTAAAATACCTAGTGCGGTTGCTTTTAATGCAAGAGAGAGATGCATCATGATTGCGCCAGCGTCGACATCACCGCCAGCTTGACCAATTTGATAGAAGGTTAACAAAATACCAATTACTGTTCCTAACAAGCCCACATAAGGTGCGTTTGCACCAACTGTTGAAATGATCGTCATATTGCGATTTAAATCAATTTCAAGCGAATGGATATTGGAATATTTAGCGACATTGATACGGCTTAAAAAGATAAAGCGCTCAATTACAGTAGCAAGCATAATTACGCTCATAAGAAGTAAAAGCCCGATAATAATGTAATCACTATATTGTTCTAAAAACTCAAAAAGTTTTGGCATCTGATAGTCCTTTTATGTGTAATAAAGAATAAAAAATGAATTGATAATGAATTTCAATTAGATTGAGAATTCTATCAAATGGAAAATAGAGCGTAAATATAAATTAGAAAAATGGCTATTTTTTTGACCGCACTTTGAGGTAAATCATAGAAAGCGCGGTTGTTTTGAGAGGGGATTTAAAGGGATTGCAGGTAATCTAAGACAACCTGATGATGTTCGCCTGTTTTGAATTTATCAAAAACGTGTTGAATTTTGCCTTGTTCATCAATGAGGAAGCTAATACGGTGAATGCCGTCATAGGTGCGTCCCATGAATTTTTTTTCTCCCCATACACCAAATTGCTCGGCAACCTGATGATCTTCATCAGAAAGCAAGGTGAAATTGAGCGACTTTTTCTCAACAAATTGAGCCAGTTTTTTTGGCGCATCTGTGCTGATGCCTAAAATAACCACACCTAATTTTTCTAACTCACTTTTAGCATCACGTAAGCCGCAGGCTTGAGTTGTACAGCCTGGTGTTAAGGCTTTGGGATAAAAATACACGAGTACTTTTTTACCTTTAAAGTCGCTAAGTGAAATCGGTTGATTATCTTGATTTAAAAGGGTGAATTGCGGTGCTAAGTCACCCGCTTGTAATGTTTTCATAAAAAATCCTTAAAAATGTAAAAAATGATTTGTAAATTCAAGCTATTTTAGCGATTATAACCAGATATTTTCAAATGTTATTGTTAAAACGCAAAATAGATGTAAATGGAGTGCCTTATGACTACGCAAACCCCCTTATTTTCAGGCAGTATTGTTGCTTTAGTAACCCCGATGGATAACCACGGAAACATTGATTTTGAAACATTAGAAAAACTTATCGAGTTTCATATCAATGCGGGTACAGATTCGATTGTATCTGTGGGTACGACGGGAGAGTCCGCCACATTAAGTATTGAAGAAAATGTGAAAGTGATTGAAAAGACGGTTGAGTTAGCAAAAGGACGTATTCCAATCATTGCTGGAACCGGTGCTAATGCAACGAGTGAAGCCATTGTGATGACAAAATTATTACGTGATAGCGGTGTTGCAGGTTGTTTATCTGTTGTGCCTTACTACAATAAACCAACTCAAGAAGGCATGTTCCAACATTTTAAAGCGATTGCAGAATGCACGGATTTACCACAACTTCTTTATAACGTACCAGGTCGTACCGGTAGTGATATGAAACCTGAAACCGTCGCACGTTTGTCTCAAATTGAGAATATTGTAGGGATTAAAGAAGCAACAGGCGATTTAACTCGCATTACTGTGATTAAAGAATTAGCCGGTAAAGATTTCATTGTATTAAGTGGAGATGATGCCACAGGGTTAGAAGCGATGAAATTAGGCGCAGAGGGTGTTATTTCTGTGACAAATAACCTTGCTGCAAAAGATATGGCCGCGATGTGTCGCTATGCTTTAGCGGGCGATTTTGCGAAAGCGGAAGAAATTAATGCACGTTTAATGCCTTTACATCAAGATTTATTTATTGAATCAAACCCAATTCCAGTTAAATGGGCAGCATATCGTTTAGGTTTAATTAAGACTCCACATTTACGTTTACCACTTACTGTGTTAAGCGAAAGCGCGCAAGTAAAAGTAGAAGAAGCATTAAAAATTGCTGGCTTAATTTAATGAATTAAAGGGTTGTTTTTACAGCCCTTTAAACTTTCGACTTTTTTATTTGTCAAAGAGCGGTCATTATTTTAATTATTTTTATTGAAGGATTTAAGGAATGAAAAAAATCGTACTGAGTTTAGTCGCAGTAGCATTGTTATCGGCGTGTTCAAACAGCGTAGAAAAAATGCAGACGGCTAATGACACTTATCAAAATTCTGATCGTGAAATACCGAGCTTTTCTCCTTTAGCAAGCGGTGGTGTAACATTGCCGCAAGCCGATCCGACTTATGAACTTCCTCAGCTTAATGCGAAAAAAGAACGCGTGGATATTCGTCCGCCTTCAACCCCATTAGCGATTATCAAAAATTCTTTGACACAATTTGATGGCGAACGTGCATTGATTGTTTATACGGATGCGCAAGCAGAGCTTTATAATCTCAAACAAATTGAGCGTTTATTAAAAGAAGAAGGCACGAATTCAACTTTAAATGGTGCAGTATTAATTAGCGATTGGGCGCCAACAGGTCGTGCAGATGATAAAGCCAATACAGAGATCCGTTATAAAATTGAACAAGTTACGGCGCAAGATGCAAGTGCGTTAGCGGTTTCTGTAGAGCAAATGCGTCGTGATGGTGTGATTTACACACCAAATCAAGCAGATAAACAACGCTATGCATCGGATCGTTTAAATCGTTTTGTTGCTGCGCTTACTAACGCTTACAACAAGCAACAACAAGATTTAAATAATGCTTCTGCAGGACCTTTCCAATCAGGTTTAATTACTGATACGAACGGTAGAATGGCATTAGGTATGGATGCAAGCTTTGGTCAAGCATGGCAACGTTTAGGTTCGACTTTACCAAAATTAGGCTTTAAAGCTACATCGGAATCTGCTGGCCGTGGCTATCGCGAGTTAAAATATAAACCATTAGATAAACAAGAGTGGTTACGTTTAGGTGTGAATCCGCCTAATTTAGAAAAAGGTGTTTATCAAATGCAAATTTCTGCAGTGGGTAAACAAAGTGCGGTCGTGATCACTGATGAAGACGGCAAGGCATTACCAAATGAAGCGGCTCAATCCTTGTATTCAGCATTAAGTGTATTACTTGCTCAATAATATGAGTTGAGAAATAAAAAGTGCGGTTCATTTGACCGCACTTTTTTTATTGGTAGATAAGTTATTCAGCTTTTACGCCTAAGTTACCAATTTTTACACCAAGATTACCGAGAGAAACCGGATCCAGATAATCCCCTAGGAATTTGAATAACTCACTTAATTCTGTAAATGAGCGTTTGATTTTTACTTGATCTTCTACTTTACGCACAAATTCATAACGCACATTTTCGCCTTCAAAATAAGCCGTGAGCGTGAGATAAATGGTTTCAAAAAAGTGGCTTTGAGCCCCTTCTTCACCCGGATCACTGATACGGACATTCCAAGTATTGTTAAATAAAACTTCTGTTTTGATTGACATATAGACTTCCTCTGTTTGTTATTTTTTATACTGAAATTGAAACGAAAAACCCGATGATAAAATTTCTGAAATCAAAAACTTTATCATCGGGCTTTTCAAACCAATTGCTCGCATATTTTGCTTTGCGTTGGTAACTGCCTTTACCTTTACGTTTTTTCTCAACGCGTTGGCGGAATAATTTGTTGTGTAATAGTGCCATCACGGCATTATCTTTCACGACACCTTTGGTGTGTTGATAAATGGGCTGATTTTCAACCGCACTTTTTGTTTTTTTCGTCATATTTACCTCTAAAAAATTGCCGTGAAGTCGTTCACGGCAAGTCATTATAGCGAAAATGAATAGAATTACAAAATGGTGAGTACGCTTTCAGGCGGTCGTCCAATTTTAGCTTTTTCACCTTTTACCACAATCGGGCGTTCTAATAGGGCTGAATTTTCACTGATGGCTTTTAATAAATCATCATTCGTTAATGCTGGATTAGCTAACCCTAATGATTGATAAAGCTCATCTTTGGTCCGCATCATTTTTCTGACATCATCTAATCCTAATTTATTAGCCAGTTGCTGCAATGCTTCAACAGAGTAGTGTTGTTGTAAATAAAGTTCAATCGTCGGTTGGATGCCTTTTTCTTCTAATAAAGCTAAGGTTTCACGGCTTTTTGAGCAACGCGGATTATGATAAATCGTCACAGACATAACGTTTCCTTCTATTTTATGTTGAATGAGTGGATATAGGATTGATTTAAATTTTAACTTATAATGACAAAAAATACTTGTTTAGGAAGACTTTATGTTAGAAATGCTAAAAAATTGGTATAGCCGCCGCTTAAGCGATCCGCAGGCGATGGGGCTACTTGCCATTTTGTTGTTTGGCTTTATTGCGATTTATTTCTTTAGTGATTTAATCGCCCCGTTGCTGATTGCCATTGTATTAGCATATTTATTGGAAATGCCGATTAATTTTCTAACGAAAAAATTAAAATTTCCTCGAATGCTCGCTACGTTAGTCATTTTTGGTGGATTTATAACCTTGGCGTTATTAATTTTCTTCGGGCTTGTGCCAACATTATGGAATCAAACGATTTCCTTATTAAGTGATTTGCCGGCCATGTTCAATAAGTTACATGAATGGTTGTTAGCCCTTCCTGAGCATTATCCTGAACTCATTGATTACACCATGATTGACACCTTTTTTAGTGCTGCTCGTGCGAAGATTTTGGGCTTCGGTGAATCTGCGGTGAAATTGTCGATTACCTCATTAATGAACCTTGTATCACTGGGAATTTATGCGTTTTTAGTGCCATTAATGATGTTCTTTATGCTGAAAGATAAAACTGAGCTTCTTGCTGGAGTGAGTCGCTTTTTACCTAAAAATCGTCTTTTAGCCTCTAAAGTATGGAATGAAATGCAGCAACAAATTGCGAATTATATTCATGGTAAGCTGTTGGAAATTTTGATTGTCGGCGTGGTGACTTACATCATCTTTTTAAGCTTTGGTTTAAATTATCCGCTGTTGCTTTCTGTTGCCGTTGGGTTGTCTGTATTAGTGCCTTATATCGGCGCGGTATTGGTGACGATTCCTGTTGCGTTAGTGGCGATGTTCCAGTTTGGCATTTCCCCAACGTTTTGGTATTTAATTGTGGCCTTTGCGGTGAGTCAACTTCTGGATGGAAACTTGTTAGTACCGTATTTATTCTCTGAAGTTGTTAATTTACACCCTTTAGTCATCATTATTTCGGTGCTGATTTTTGGCGGATTATGGGGATTCTGGGGCGTATTCTTCGCGATTCCATTGGCAACGCTCGTCAAAGCTGTGATAAATGCATTGCCGGATTAGAGATGATTAAGGTAATAAAAGAAAGCTGACGAAAGTCAGCTTTTTTGTTCTTTTAATTTTTGGATATCCAGAATTTCGACACAATCTATTGTCCCTGCTTTAATACGCCATTTAATATTAAATTCGTACAGACTAATACCGTAAATACGATCGGTTTCTTTACCTTGTTGATAAGC
>CAUUXN010000026.1:0-17117 GCA_963548985.1 uncultured Haemophilus sp.
CCCAAGCTTTCGTTGATTTTAATGCTTTTGCTACCCATGCATCACTGCTGCCATTCGCAACAATAAGCGCCTCAAATTCATCTTTTGGCATACCTGCAATATCAACTAATACTTTTTGTAGTTGACGCTCTTCTGCACGTACACGTTTCATCATATTCTTCATTGATAAAACAAGTACATCAAATTGTTTTGGCACTAAACGGAATTGTTTAAAAATATCGGCGAGTTGAGCAATTTGATCTTTTGCACGTTTACCACTACGACCGTGTTTTGCTATGGTCGCCAATGTTTTAGTATGTTGCTCTCTTAATGCAGCAAATCTTTCACGCGCTACTTCAGGATCGATGCTGTTATCTGAATCACTGTCATCAGAACTTGAGCTGTTATCGCTTTCATCTTCCTCATCGCTCTCATCATCAACGTCTGCAGCAGATTCGGCACTTTCATCTTCATCAGCAAAATTTTCATCAATGTCCGCCGTTTCCTCTTCAGGAACATTTGGATCCACAAAGCCTGTGATTAAATCAGCCAAACGATAATTGCCTGCTTCAACTTGGTCATAATTATCTAATAATTCAGTTAACGCTTCTGGGTATGCCGCAATTGCTGTTTGAACTTCATCAATCCCTTCCTCAATACGTTTTGCAATGCTGATTTCATCTTCACGGGTAAGAAGATCAACCGTTCCCATTTCACGCATATACATACGCACAGGATCGGTTGTACGGCCGATTTCAGATTCCACATTGGACAAAATCTGTGTTGCTTCTTCCACTGCATCTTCATCCGGAATCGTGTCATTCAACATCATTTCGTCACTTTCCGGCGCTTCATCAAGAACCGGAATACCCGCATCATGCTGTAAAGTCTGCAACAACTTATCGTAATACTCTGGATCGATCACATCTTCCGGAAGTAAGTCATTAATCTCCGCATAGGTTAAATAACCTTGCGTACGACCCAATTCCATAAGCTGTTCAATTTGTTCTGAATATTGCTCTGCGGTAGATTGTTGATTTTGTTCCATTTTTATTCCCGTTTTGCGTTATTTTTGGAAGATAAAAGCCCTTGTTTTGAACAGGAGATTTTACCATTGTTATGACGGATTAACTAACTGTTTTTTCTGCTCTTCTTTTCCCTTGAGCAAATTCACTAAAATTGCTCGCTCTTGATCAGTTAATCCTTCCGCCCTTTCTTTTGCAATCAGCATTTCAATATCTCGTTCAATCGCTTGAATATTCAATCGACGATAGTTTTGAGAGAATGCATTAATGATTTCTAAGTCATCTAATAGATGATCCCAAGAGGCTAATATTTCAAGGGGCTTGCTGAATTCTGTATCACGAAAATATTCTAAGATTTGCCCTGTTGTAATGCCTTCTCGTTCACGGCAAAGTGCGGTTAATTTTTCGAGCAATTCGTAACCCGCTTCATGCTTTAAGGCTTGTAAACCGATATCCGAAATACGATTCACTAATTGTGAATTCTGTAATAACAGAGAAATCACCACGCGCATTGGTGTTTTCTTAATGGTTTTTTGTGGCGTTTTAGGTTTTAGTTCAGCCTTGTCTATTTGATTTGGGATCAAGCTTTCAAGCTGTGATTGATCAAAGATCCCAAGCTTTTGCGCCAACATATTGCGTAATGACAAACGCAACATATCACCAGGAATTTGACTAATTAAAGGTGCTGCGAGTGCTACTAATTTACCTCGTCCTTCTTGCGTCGAAAAATCCACCTGTGGACTTAAATGCGCGAATAAAAATTCTGTGAGAGACTGAGCTTGATCGATATATTCTTCAAACTTTTCTTTACCATATTGACGAATATAAGTATCCGGATCTTCTCCATCTGGCAGGAAAATAAACTTAATTTGTCGTCCATCTTCCAGATAAGGTAAGGCGTTTTCAAGGGCTCGCCAAGCGGCATCACGTCCTGCTCTATCACCATCGTAGCAACAAATAACTTGTTCTGTTGAACGAAACAATAATTGAATTTGCTCCGATGTCGTTGATGTCCCAAGAGAAGCCACTGCATAATTCACACCAAATTGCGCTAATGCCACCACATCCATGTAGCCTTCAACCACTAATAGTTTTTCTGGCTCATCATTGATTTGCAAAGCTTCATACAATCCATAAAGCTCATTTCCTTTATGGTATGTAATGGTTTCGGGTGAGTTTAGATATTTAGGTTTTTCATCCGTTAAAACACGTCCACCAAAGGCAACCGTACGACCACGTTTATCCCGAATTGGAAACATAATTCGATTACGGAATTTATCGTACACATTGCCACGATCATTGCGAGAAAGCATACCTAAATCAAATAGCTTTTTCTGTTCTTCTCGATTTTTACCAAATTGACGCAACACCGTATCCATCGCATTGGGTACATAACCAATTTGAAAACGAGCAATAATTTCTGGCGATAAACCACGTTGCTGAAGATAGCTTTGAGCAGGAATATTTAGCGGGAGTTGGGCTTGATAAAACGACGCAATCTCTTGCATCAAATCGTATAAATTACGTTTTGTCTGATAGCTCACATCCGGTTTATTGCCGAATTGGTTTGGGCGTTTTTCATAAGGCACTTCAAGCCCAGCCGAAGCAGCAAGTTCTTCAACGGCTTCAACAAATTCTAATTTGTCATAATCCATTAAAAATGAAATCGCATTGCCTTTCGCGCCACAACCAAAGCAATAATAGAATTGTTTTTTTTCACTTACTGTGAAGGAGGGTGTTTTTTCGTGATGAAACGGACAGCAAGCTTGATAATCTCGTCCCGCTTTTTTGAGTTTCACGCGTGCATTAATCACATCGACAATATTCGATTTTGTGAGCAGATCATCAATAAACTGGCGTGGAATTGAGCCTTTCATTGCCTTGCCTCCTTGAATACGATGCGAAAGTGCGGTTGATTTTGCGTGACTTTTTCCGATGAGTTTAAAGCAACAAAACCGTGATACCCAAAAGGTTTCACGGTTTGTCTTAACTCGAGTTAGAAAATACTACAAATTAGTATAAACGGGTATTGCGCGCGTTTTCGCGAGCGTTACGTTTAGCGTGACGTTTAGCAAGTGTTGCTTTTTCACGTTTACGGATTGTAGTTGGTTTTTCATAGAATTCACGAGCGCGAACTTCTGCTAAAATACCAGCTTTTTCGCAAGAGCGTTTGAAACGACGTAAAGCTACGTCAAATGATTCGTTTTCACGTACTTTAATTACAGGCATAAGCCAATCACCTCAATGAGTTTAATTTAATTGCAATTTTAAATTTTTATTACTGCCGAATGAACGGCAAATTCAATAAAGGACGCAATTCTAATCGATCTTCCCTGCAAAAGCAAAGGAAAGATCGCCTATTTGCTGAAAATTTGGCGTTTAAACTGGTTTAAACGGGCCAAACAAGGTAAAATCTTTGCCAATTTTTTTAATAAAATGAGAAGAAAATGCGTATTTTAGGAATCGAAACCTCCTGTGATGAAACAGGTGTCGCGATTTATGATGAAGACAAAGGCTTAATTGCTAATCAACTCTACACGCAAATTGCCTTGCATGCGGATTACGGCGGTGTGGTGCCAGAACTGGCTTCTCGCGATCACATTCGCAAAACAGCACCATTAATTAAAGCCGCATTAGAAGAAGCCAATTTAACCGCTGATCAAATTGATGGTATCGCCTATACAAGCGGTCCTGGTTTAGTGGGCGCATTATTAGTGGGCGCAACGATCGCGCGTTCACTGGCTTATGCCTGGAATGTGCCCGCTATTGGCGTACACCACATGGAAGGTCATCTACTTGCTCCAATGCTTGATGAAAACCGACCGCACTTTCCATTCATTGCCCTCTTAGTTTCTGGTGGGCACACACAATTAGTGCGCGTTGATGGCGTAGGAAAATATGAAGTCATTGGCGAATCCATTGATGATGCGGCAGGCGAAGCCTTTGATAAAACCGCGAAATTATTAGGGTTAGATTATCCTGGTGGTGCGGCACTTTCACGTTTAGCCGAAAAAGGATCAAAAGATCGCTTTGTGTTCCCTCGACCAATGACGGATCGACCTGGACTTGATTTTAGCTTTTCAGGTTTAAAAACCTCAGCAGCAAACACCATTAATCAGGCGATCAAACAAGAAGGCGAATTAACTGAACAAACCAAAGCTGATATTGCCTTTGCCTTCCAAGATTCTGTCGTCGATACACTTGCAATCAAATGTAAACGCGCCTTAAAAGAAACGGGCTACAAACGCTTAGTCATTGCTGGCGGGGTGAGTGCAAACAAAAAATTACGTGAAACTCTTGGTACTATGATGAAAAATCTTGGTGGTGAAGTATTTTATCCGCAACCTCAATTTTGTACCGATAACGGCGCCATGATTGCCTATACGGGCTTTTTACGTTTAAACCAAGGTCAGCACAGCGATCTTGCCATTGATGTCAAACCTCGTTGGGCAATGGCCGAACTCCCTGCAATTTAAGGAAAAAATATGGAAAATATGATTAAAGTAAGAGCCATGCGTGCAGCCGGTATCGCTTGTTTTTTAGTGCTCGCGATTATTGGCGCATGGATTTTTACCACGCCAAGTGGTGATATCGTTAGCGCGCTTTCAGCTGCTGGAAAAATGGTTGGTGGTGGCGCAACTTACGGTACCTTTATGCTAGCAGCCTGTCCACCTGTTGCAGGATTTATTGCCTATTATTTCTGGAAATGGGTGATTAAATAATGGCAAAACTCTATTTTTACTACTCTACGATGAATGCGGGTAAATCAACCACATTGTTACAGTCTTCCTATAACTATCGTGAACGCAATATGAATACCATGGTTTATACGGCAGCGATTGATGATCGTTTTGGCGCAGGCAAAGTCACGTCACGTATTGGTATTCATGAAGAGGCGAATTTATTTACGTCAACCAGTGACCTTTTTGCTGAAGTGAGTCAACGTTTACAACAAGAAAAAATTCATTGTGTTTTGGTTGACGAAGCCCAGTTTTTAACGAAACAACAAGTGTATCAATTAAGCGATATTGTAGATAAACTGAAGATTCCAGTGCTTTGCTATGGCTTACGGACAGACTTCCAGGCAGAGCTATTTGAAGGCAGTAAGTATTTACTTGCTTGGGCAGATCAACTAGAAGAATTAAAAACAATCTGTTATTGTGGGCGTAAAGCCAATTTCGTTTTACGTTTAAATGAACAAGGTGAAGTCATTAAGGAAGGGGAACAAATCCAAATCGGTGGAAACGACTCTTATCTTTCGGTTTGCCGCTATCATTACAAAGAAAAGTGCGGTCAGCTTTAACCTCATTTTTCAATTTTATACTCGGAGGACAATTTTATGCTAAAGAATAAAACATTCGGCAGTGCCTTAATCATTGCAGGCACGACCATCGGAGCCGGGATGCTCGCGATGCCATTAACCTCTGCCGGAATTGGTTTTGGTTACACCGTTTTATTATTAGTCGGTTTATGGGCGCTTTTAGTTTACAGCGGTTTACTTTTTGTGGAAGTCTATCAAACAGCCGATCGCCTGAATGATGGCGTAGCAACTCTCGCGGAGAAATACTTCGGTATCACTGGGCGTGTCTTAGCGACTTTTAGCTTGCTTATTTTACTTTACGCCCTTTCTGCGGCCTACATCACGGGTGGCGGTTCATTATTATCTGGCTTACCTACCGCTTTTGGCTTTGAAAGTCTTTCCTCCGAACTTTCAATCATTTTATTTACCGTCGTACTCGGTGCCTTTGTGGTGGTGGGGACAAAAGGTGTTGATGGCGCCACTCGTATTCTGTTTATCGGCAAATTAATCGCCTTTGCTTTTGTGTTATTTATGATGTTACCAAAAGTGTCTGTCGATAACCTGATGGCCTTGCCTTTAGATTATGCTTTCGTGATCTCTGCAGCACCTATCTTCTTTACCTCTTTCGGCTTCCACATCATCATGGGTAGCGTGAATAGCTATTTAGACGGTAGTGTCACTCAATTCCGTAAAGCCATTTTAATCGGTACAGCCATTCCGCTAGTCGCTTATTTGATATGGCAATTAGCGACTCACGGTGTATTAAGCCAAAATGAGTTCGTACAATTGCTCCAAGCAGATCCAACCCTTAACGGTTTAGTCAATGCCACACGTCAAATCACCAACTCCCAAATCATGGGGGAAATCGTACGTGTGTTCTCTGCACTTGCATTAATCACTTCTTTTCTTGGTGTGATGCTAGGGGTATTTGAAGGTTTAGGCGATTTATTTAAACGTTACAAATTACCACACAACCGTTTAACACTGACGGTTGCCGCCTTCACACCTCCACTTGCGTTTGCTTTGTATTATCCTGAAGGTTTTATTGCCGCATTAAGCTATGCAGGCTTACTCTGCGCGTTCTACTGCTTGATTTTACCTATTGGTCTCGCATGGAAAACACGTCAAGCGAATCCAAATCTGCCTTATCGTGTAATCGGTGGTAATGTGACTTTAGTGATTGCATTAATCATTGGTGTAGCAATTATGATCGTGCCATTCTTAATTCAAGCAGGCTATTTACCTGCAGTAGCGGGTTAAAGTGCGGTCAATTTTGAGCGTGTTTTTGAGATAAAAAATGGGGCGTATTCATCTACGCCTCATTTTATTTTCTAACCGTTTAATTATGACTGAATTTCTGCAAGGAACTCTTCTTCCGTTAGAACGGTAACACCTAATTCTTGTGCTTTTGTGAGCTTAGAACCCGCCGCATCACCGGCAATCACAAAATCTGTTTTTGCTGAAACCGAGCCGCTCACTTTCGCGCCCATGTCTTGTAATAAGGCTTTAGCTTCATTACGTCCCATTTGAGTTAAGGTTCCGGTTAATACAACCGTTTTGCCTTTAAAGCGGTTTTCTGTCACTTCTTTGGTTTCTACGGTTTCCCAATGTACGCCTTGAGCGATTAAATCATTCACTACCGCCACATTATGTGGTTCGTGCCAAAACGCCAAAATACGATTTGCCACTACTTCGCCCACATCAGGCACTTGCTGTAAGGCTTCTAAATCTGCATTTTGCAACGCTTCTAGGGTTTTGAAATGATTCGCTAAATTCAATGCTGTTGCTTCACCCACTTCACGAATCCCTAAGGCGAAAATAAAACGTGCTAACGTCGTATTTTTCGCTTTTTCAAGGCTCGCTAAGGCATTTTCGGCTGATTTTGTACCCATTCTTTCCAAACGAGTCAGCGTAGTTAAATCTAACTTAAATAAATCGGCGGGTGTATGAACTAATTCACGATCCACCAACTGCTCGATTAATTTACCCCCTACGCCATCAATATCCATGGCCTTGCGAGAAACGAAATGTTTAAGCGCTTCTTTACGCTGTGCTGCACAGAACAAACCGCCCGTACAACGTGCGACCGCTTCGCCTTCAATACGAACAATGGCTGAATCACATACAGGACAAGTTTTAGGGAAAATGATCGGTCTCGCATCTGCTGGGCGACGATCGTGCAACACGCCGATAATTTGTGGGATCACATCCCCTGCACGACGAATCACTACCGTATCACCAATCGCAATGTCCAAGCGTTCGATTTCATCGCCGTTATGCAATGTGGCGTTACTCACCGTGACACCAGCCACAAATACCGGTTCCAATTTAGCCACTGGGGTAATTGCCCCTGTTCTGCCTACTTGGAATTCCACGTCATTTAAGCGAGTTAATTCTTCTTGTGCAGGAAATTTATAAGCAATCGCCCAACGTGGCGCTTTGGAAATAAAACCTAATTTCTCTTGTAACGCAATATCATTGATTTTCAGTACGGTACCATCAATATCGTAGCCAAGAGAACTGCGTTTATTTTGAATATCACGATAAAAATCCAACACTTCATCTGTGCCGTTACATAAACGGATTTCTGGGTTTATCGGAATCCCAATAGACTTCAGCCATTGCAAACGATCATAATGCGTATTCGGCAAATCTACCCCTTCCGCAATACCAATACCATAAGCATTCAATACCAATGGGCGCTTACTTGTAATTTTCGGATCGAGCTGGCGCAACGATCCCGCCGCTGCATTACGCGGGTTAGCAAAGGTTTTCTCACCTTTCTCTAGAGCCTGTTGATTTAAACGCTCAAAGCCTGCGTGTGGCATAAATACTTCACCACGCACTTCTAAACGTGCAGGCGGATTGTCCATTAAAAGCTGCAAGGGAATATTTCGAATCGTACGGATATTCGCGGTAATATCTTCCCCTGTTGTCCCATCACCACGGGTCGCGGCTTGAGTCAGCACACCATTCACATACAAAATACTCACCGCTAAACCATCTAACTTAGGTTCACAGCAGAAAGTAAGAGGTTCAGGCAAACGAATAAGACGATCTTCAATGCGTTTTACGAATGCATAAAACTCTTCGTCTGAAAACGCATTATCCAAAGAGAGCATCGGAATCTCATGACGAATTTGTGCAAAGCCTGAAAGCGGTTTGGCTCCCACACGTTGAGTAGGTGAATCTGCTGTAATAAGTTCCGGATGGGCAGCTTCTAACGCTTTAAGTTGATGAAATAAACGGTCATATTCCGCATCAGGAATGGTTGGGTTATCTAACACGTGATATTCATATTCATAACGACGAAGATCCTGACGTAATGTATCAATTTGTTGCTGAAGGCTCATAATGTTCTCTAACGGTTTACTCATTGAATTAAAATGGGCGAACCATCGGCTCGCCCAAAGTGCGGTTATTTTTTCGTGCGTTTTATGCGATGCGAGATAAGTAATTCTGCTCAGCTACATCATCAAAAATCTCTTGCTGATCAGTCAACACCACGCCACCTAAATCTTCTGCGATGGTTTTCGCTGCACGAATCATCATACGTAAGTTCGCCAAATTATTACCTGGAGATGGCAACTGCATAAAGAGTACTACGCCCATAGTTGAAAACTCAGCCATATTGTAATAATCAAACGTACCGGGTTGTTCAATATTGGCTACGCTAAATAACACTGGGCTTGCCACACTTAAATCAAAGTGGCGGTGATACATTTGACGCTCACCAAAAATAAAACCGAGGTTTTCTAAAGATTGAGATAACTGCGGACCATAGAATTCACGATTTTGATTTGAAATGACATAAAGTTGAACAAAGCCTGTGGTTTGTTTTGGTTTTTCCACTTCTACCGGTTCGTGATAGTTAAAATGCACGTTCTCGTGAGTAGGTTCTTGAGTTGGATTTAATGACATCTCGACTAACTGCTCACGCAATTCAGGCGAAGAAGAATTCACACCATCAAAATCATTGCCTTGAGCTTCTAACTCTTCGATTGTCATTTCTGCTACACGCGGTTTTGGTTGTACATTCGTTTCAGGATAAACCACGGGTTCAGGTTGTGGAGCTGGCGCAGGAGCAGGTTGCGTCGTATTCATCTCATAAACCGGCTGATTTGGTAAGGAGATTTTAATATCGTCCACGCTTTTTTCTATTTGACGCGCATCCACTTGAGCACGTTGCTCATCAAAATTAAATTGCTGTTGGTTTTCCGCCTGCGGTGCCACTTTAGGTTGAACATGTTGTTGTACTGGCTGCGCCGCTTGAGCACGATGTGTTAAACGAATATCCGCATTAGGATCAGCAGCTTGCGAAAAAGGATTGACCTCACCGTTTTTAGAAGTGCGGTTAAATGTATTCGCACTTTTAAAATATTTTGATTTCTCACGGCGATTTGACCATAATCCGTGTACCACTAAGGCAATTAAAGCAATTACCCCTAAAATAATCAAAATGGTATTTAAGTCCATTTTTGTTGCTCCTTAACGCAATGATTTTTGCTAATCCTATCACATTTCCACAGGTGAAAAAATAGGAAAGCAAACAAGATATTAAAAGGGATGAGATGGAATTTTTCTCAAAAAATATTGTCTTTCTGTGACATTTTGTATTTTTTACTTTTCAATTTAAAGGAACAATGATGATCGATCAAAATGAAATAAAATCTGCTTTCAATCATTTCGTGATGGGTTGGCATTTCATTACGCAAAAAGGTCTGCGCCGTTTTGTGATTATGCCGATTTTACTTAACGTCGTTCTGCTTACAGGCTTATTCTGGCTATTTGTCTCACAAATATCCACGATGATTGACTGGGTGATGAGCTTTATTCCAGATTGGCTAAGCTTTTTAAGCGTGATTTTGCTCGTGCTGTCTATTGGCTCAATTCTCTTATTTTTCTATTTTGCCTTTACAACGCTTTCAGGCTTTATTGCCGCGCCGTTTAATGGATTATTGGCAGAAAAAGTCGAAAAAATGCTGACCGGTGAAGCCGTTAATGATGATGGTTTTGCCGAAATTATGAAAGATGTGCCACGTATGCTAAATCGTGAATGGCAAAAACTATGGTACAGCTTACCGAAATTTGTGGGCTTGTTCTTATTAAGTTTTATCCCTGTTATTGGACAAACCATTATTCCTGTGCTGACATTCTTATTTACCTGTTGGATGATGGCGATTCAGTACTGTGACTACCCGTTTGATAACCATAAAATTTCTTTTGGCATTATGAAAAATGCGTTAGGCGAAAGACGTTCTCAAAGCTTGACATTCGGGGCATTAATTACTCTTTGTACGGCATTGCCAATTGTGAACTTAGTAATTATTCCTGTGGCGGTCTGTGGTGCAACGGTAATGTGGGTCGAAAATTATCGCTCACAATTAAAATTTGATATGAATTTTGACCGCACTTCCGGTTCAACACAAATTGTGACACGTTCTACGAGTACAGAAATTAAGCCTTCAGGAAATAACATCGTGAATAAATAGCATTTAGTTATAAAATATAGCTATTAACTATTTTTTTTATATAAAAGCCAATGTTATAACTACTGCATCAACTCATTCCAAAATATAAAAGGACAGTAAGATGACAATTTATGCAGATAACTCATACTCAATCGGTAATACGCCATTAGTTCGTTTAAAACATTTCGGACACAATGGTAACGTTGTCGTAAAAATTGAAGGTCGTAACCCAAGCTTTAGTGTGAAATGCCGTATTGGTGCCAACATGATTTGGCAAGCAGAAAAAGATGGCATTTTAACCGCGGGTAAAGAAATTGTAGATGCAACCAGCGGTAACACCGGTATTGCTTTAGCTTATGTCGCTGCCGCGCGCGGTTATAAAATCACCTTAACCATGCCTGAAACCATGAGTCTTGAACGTAAACGTTTATTACGTGGTTTAGGCGTGAATCTTGTGCTCACTGAAGGCTCAAAAGGGATGAAAGGTGCGATCGCTAAAGCAGAAGAAATTGTGGCGTCTAATCCAAATCATTATGTGATGCTAAAACAATTTGAAAACCCGGCTAACCCGGACATTCACCGTCAAACGACTGGTGAAGAAATCTGGAAAGATACTGAAGGTAAAGTCGATGTTGTGGTTGCTGGTGTGGGTACCGGTGGTACAATTACCGGTATTTCTCGTGCAATCAAACTCGATCACGGTAAAAAAATTACGTCTGTCGCGGTTGAGCCAACAGAATCACCTGTTATCAGCCAAACCCTTGCTGGTCAAGAAGTGAAACCGGGTCCACACAAAATTCAAGGTATCGGTGCGGGCTTCATTCCGAAAAATTTAGATTTATCATTAATTGATCGCGTGGAAACTGTAGATAGCGATACCGCAATCGCGACCGCTCGTCGCTTAATGGCTGAAGAAGGGATTCTTGCGGGTATTTCCTCTGGAGCCGCTGTGGCAGCTGCCGACCGCTTAGCAAAACTACCAGAATTCCAAGATAAATTAATCGTCGCAATCTTACCTTCTGCATCAGAACGTTATTTAAGTACCGCGTTGTTTGAAGGTATTGAAGCTTAATCTATTGATTGAATTCATTTTATCTAAGGTCTGTTTTTACAGACCTTTTTTGTTTATTAATTAAACAAATTTTATTTGATATAACTAAAGGAAATAATTCATAAATAAATAATACTTTTCTTTTCTTTTTCGCTTCTTATAATTCATTTCACTTTCGTTATTTATCTAAAAAAGGAATACTTATGAAAAAATCATTTTTTAGCACCGCACTTTTAGCGGCAGGATTAGCCCTTTCTACTTTTGCTAACGCCGGCGAAATTGCTGATCGCGTTGAACAAACTAAAACCTTATTAGTTGGTACTGAGGGTACTTACGCACCATTTACTTTCCACGATAAAGATGGCAAGTTAACAGGTTTTGATGTGGAAATTATCGAAAAAGTTGCACAAAAATTAGGTTGGAAAGTTGAATTTAAAGAAACCGCTTGGGACGGCATGTATGCAGGTTTAAATGCAAAACGCTTTGATGTTATTGCGAACCAAACCAATCCAAGCCCAGAACGTTTAAAAAAATATGATTACAGCGCACCTTATAACTACTCTGCCGGCGTAATCGTGACGAAAGCCGATAACGATAGCATTAAATCATTCCCAGATTTAAAAGGTAAAAAATCTGCACAATCTGCAACCAGTAACTGGAGCAAAGATGCGCGTGATAATGGTGCAATTATCGTGACTGTAGATAGCTTGGCGCAAAACCTTGAAGCGGTAAAACAAGGTCGTGTTGATGCAACAGTAAACGATAAGCTTGCAGTATTAGATTACTTCAAAAAACAACCTAACTCAGGCTTAAAAATTGCTGTAGAAAGTGATAAAAAAATCCCGACCGGTTTTGCTTTCTTGAAAGGTGAAGAACCGCTTATTGCAAAAGTGAACCAAGCACTTGAAGAACTACGCAAAGACGGAACTTTAAAACAACTTTCAATCAAATGGTTTGGCGATGACATTACTCAATAATTGGTTAGCCAGCCTTCCATTTATGACCGCAGAACGAGCTGATTATGTAATCAGCTCGTTTTGGCCTATGATGGAAGGGGCAATTTTATATACGATCCCCCTTGCGGTCATTTCCTTCTTTTGCGGTTTATTCATTGCAGTTATCGTGGCTGTGATTTGCACATTGCCACATCCCAATTTAATGACCAAAATTCTGCAGGGCATTTGTCGCACCTATATTTCAATTATTCGTGGCACGCCAATGCTGGTGCAGATCTTCATTATCTTCTACGGTTTACCTGAAGTTGGTATCAAGCTAGAACCTTTTCCAACCGCAATTATTGCGTTCTCCATTAACATTGGTGCTTATGCAGCAGAAACGGTGAGGGCCTCCATTCTTGCAATTCCTAAAGGTCAATGGGAAGCCTCTTATGCGATAGGCATGAATTACACACAAGCTTTCGTGCGTACCATTATGCCGCAAGCTTTACGAATTTCCGTTCCTTCGCTATCAAATACCTTCATTAGCACAGTGAAAGATACGTCTCTGGCATCACTCGTTTGGATTGCGGAATTATTTCGTGTGGCGCAAAACATCACGGCTGAAAACTACGAATTTATTTTAATTTATAGTGAAGCGGCCCTCATTTATTGGGTATTCTGTTTTGTGCTGTCAATGGGACAAACCCGTTTAGAAAAACGCCTTTCTCGCCATTTATAAGGACTGTTTATGTTAAAAGTCACGAATATTCAGAAAAGTTTTAATGGCCACCATGTATTAAAAGGCATTGATTTTGAAATTAATAAAGGTGAAGTGGTTGCCATTCTAGGCCCATCAGGTTCAGGCAAAACCACTTTTTTACGCTGTTTAAATTTGCTCGAACGCCCAGAAAAAGGTGTATTAGCATTTACTGATGGAAGCTTAACCATTGATTTTAGCAAGAAGATCAGCAAAGCCGATGAACTAAAATTGCGTCGTCGTTCTTCAATGGTATTCCAACAATACAATCTGTTTCCCCATCGCACAGCACTCGAAAATGTGATGGAAGGCATGGTAGTTGTACAAAAACAAGCGAAAGAGATTGCACGTGAAAAAGCCTTGGCATTGTTGGAAAAAGTTGGTTTAAAAGCAAAAGCGGATTTATATCCCTCTCAACTTTCTGGTGGTCAACAGCAACGTGTCGGGATCGCCCGTGCTTTAGCCGTTAAACCCGATATTATCTTGTTAGATGAGCCTACTTCCGCTCTTGACCCTGAACTCGTCGGTGAAGTGTTACAAGCGCTCAAAATGCTCGCGCAAGAAGGCTGGACAATGATTATCGTCACCCATGAATTGAATTTTGCCAAAGATGTGGCAGATCGCGTGATTCTCATGGAAAATGGTCAGGTCGTTGAACAAAATACCTCAGCTGAATTCTTCAGTCATCCACAGCAAGAGCGCACCAAACAATTCTTATTGCAAGCTAAAATGCCAATGGAATTCGAAGATTATTGTATTTAATCAAACCTCTAAATATAAAAAGAACGGTCAAAAAACATCATGAATTTTGACCGCTCTTTCTATTTGAATAAATTACATAATGGCATTATAGAATACTGTTGCTAAAGCCGCACCGATAAATGGACCTACAACTGGAACCCAACTGTATCCCCAGTCAGCTTTAGTTTTTAATGTCCCCCCCAGGAAAAGACCTAAGGTTAAACGCGGACCAAGATCTCGAGCTGGATTGTTCGCAGAACCGGTTGTTCCACCTAAACTTAAACCAATTGCCCAAACTAGAATGGCTACTGGTAATGCCCCAATTGAACCTAAACCAATTGGTGTGCTTTCTGCTGTGCCAGGTAAAGTGATATTTGCTCCCGCAAGATAGAAAATCACGAAAACAAGCACGAAGGTACCAACGATTTCGTTTACTAAGTTGATTGGATAGTTACGAATTGCTGGTTCAGTACAGAAACAAGCGCGTTTTAAGCCCTCTTCTTCGGTCGCTGCAAAGTGATCTTTATACATAATGTAAACCAACAACGCACCAACCATGCCGCCCACTACTTGTGCCGCGATGTAGCCTGGTACCAATTCCCAAGCAAATGCGCCTTTCATTGCCACGCCAAGTGTTACCGCAGGATTTAAGTGTGCCCCACTGTAAGGACCTGTTACAACGACGGCCACATACACTGCAAATGCCCACGCGGTAGTAATCACAATCCAACCAGAACTTTGCCCTTTCGTTTTATTTAAACATACGTTGGCCACGACACCGTTACCTAACAGGATGAGAAGTGCTGTGCCAAAAAATTCTGCAAAATAGGCATTCATAAGAGAATCTCCAAATAATGATTAACTTAATGATTTCATTAAAGAAATCTTGCTTTGCAATTCGTTTCGTTGTTTGATCAAATATTGAGATACTCAAAGTGAGTGGCTTCATTATCTAGTTTTAACCAATTAATTCAATAGATAAACCGATCTATTTTCTAAAAATGAGAGAGGGATCACATTATTTTGTGCGTTAACGCAATCGTTTACATATTTTAATAAAAAAATCTGTGATACTTATCACAAAACCAAACATTGCTTATTCCAATTAAGTTCGAATTCAATTAAGTTAGGCGCGCAATTTGTTCGTTTAAGCTCAAAATTTCTTCATTCATTTAATGAGAGTGCCAAGCACTCTAAGGAATAGAACCATGACAGACAAAAAATACATCATCGCTTTGGACCAAGGTACCACAAGCTCTCGTGCAGTATTATTAGATCACAATGCGAATGTTGTCGAAATCGCCCAACGTGAATTTACACAAATTTATCCACGCGCAGGCTGGGTGGAACATAATCCAATGGAAATTTGGGCAACACAAAGTTCGACATTAAACGAAGTGGTTGCAAAAGCAGGCATTACCTCAGATGAAATTGCGGCAATTGGTATTACTAACCAACGTGAAACCACCATTGTGTGGGAAAAAGCAACTGGCACACCGGTTTATAATGCAATTGTGTAGCAATGCCGTCGTACCGCAGATATTACGGACAAACTTAAAGCAGATGGTCATGAAGAATATATCCGCAACACCACAGGTTTAGTGGTGGACCCATACTTCTCCGGTACAAAAGTGAAATGGATTTTGGACAATGTAGAAGGCGCGCGCGAAAAAGCGGAACGTGGCGAGCTTTTATTCGGTACCGTAGATACCTGGCTTGTATGGAAATTAACCCAAGGTCGTGTACATGTGACTGACTACACCAACGCATCCCGTACCATGTTATTTAACATCCATACGAAAAAATGGGATGACAAAATGTTGGAATTATTAAATATTCCACGCTCTATGCTACCTGAAGTACGCAATTCGTCCGAAGTGTATGGCCAAACCAACATCGGGGGTAAAGGCGGCGTACGTATTCCTGTTGCGGGTATTGCGGGTGACCAACAAGCGGCACTTTACGGCCATCTATGCACACGCGCAGGCCAAGCGAAAAATACCTATGGTACAGGCTGCTTTATGTTGCTACACACTGGTGATAAAGCCATTACCTCTAAAAATGGCCTATTAACCACCATCGCGTGTAACGCCAAAGGTGAACCTGAATACGCGCTTGAAGGTTCGGTATTTATTGCTGGCGCGTCAATCCAATGGTTACGTGATGAACTCAAAATCGTACATGACAGCCACGACTCTGAATACTTCGCACAAAAAGTTCCAGACAGCAATGGCGTGTACGTTGTTCCAGCCTTCACCGGTTTAGGTGCGCCTTATTGGGATCCGTATGCACGCGGTGCAATTTTCGGTCTTTCTCGTGGTTCTAACCGTAACCATATTGTACGCGCAACCCTTGAATCTATCGCTTACCAAACCCGTGACGTATTAGAAGCAATGCAATCTGACTCAGGTCAACGCTTACAATATTTACGTGTCGATGGCGGCGCAACCAACAACAACTTCTTAATGCAATTCCAAGCAGATATTTTAGATGTAAACGTAGAACGCCCAGTAGTGAAAGAAGTAACTGCACTTGGTGCAGCTTACCTTGCAGGTCTTGCGGTTGGTTTCTGGAAAAATTTAGACGAACTTCACGACAAAGCGCGTGTAGAACGTACCTTCACCCCAGATAATGATGAAGAAAAACGTGAACGTCGTTATAAAGGTTGGAAAAAAGCAGTTAAACGCTCATTAGAATGGGCAAAAGAAGACGCGGAATAATCCCTCCTAGCCAATAATAAAGTGCGGTCAAAATCGCTTATGTTTTTAACCGCATTTTAATGCTTATTCCTGACTTATCGACCAAACAGCGAAGCCCAAAATCCTTTTTTATTTTCAACTTTCTTTTGCTTCGCT
>CAUUXN010000027.1:0-17013 GCA_963548985.1 uncultured Haemophilus sp.
TTGGTTTATCCTGCCAATGATGAATTTAATCTCACGCAAGCTTGGCAAGCCTTTTCAACCCAGCATCGTATTCCTTTGCATTTATGTGTAGCCGCTTCACAACGTCGTGGCGTAGTGGATGCGCTTACGGCAAAAGAGACTGATAAAACTAATCTGGCAGAAGGTTTTGAGATTACAGGCTTAGGCGAGTTTATGGCGATGGCATTAAAAGCAGATCGGGTGGTGACATTATGAAGCTAGCATTCTTATTTCGTACCGCACCGCATGGAAACGCGATTTCTCGTGAAGGTTTAGATGCTTTGCTTGCTGCGACAGCATTTTGTGATGAAGAGGACATCGGTGTTTTTTTTATCGATGATGGCGTATTAAATTTACTTGATGGGCAAAATCCTGAGTTATTGTTACAAAAAGATTTTATTCGTACCTTTAAATTATTAGATTTATACGATATTGAACAGCGCTTTGTCTGTGCCACTTCACTCGACCAATACCATTTGCAAACAGAACAACTCATTATTTCTGCTGAAAAAATTGACCGCACTTTGCTGATCAATAAACTTAGCCAAGCAGAAAAAGTGTTTACGTTTTAAGGAATATTATGCTTTATACCTTTTCTCAAGCTCATTATTCTGAGACAGACATTCAACGTTATTTGACTGACATCACGGAAAATGATGCGGTGGTTTTATGGCAAGACGGTGTGTTGCTAGTGGTAAAGTACGGAGAAATGTTTACTCAATGCAAAGGGCAATGTTTTGTGTTGGAGCAAGATGTTTTGGCTCGAAATTTAACCGCACTTTTGCCAGAAAACAATCAAGTGCGGTCAATTTCATTAGCAGATTTGGTGGATTTAACTGCTCAATATTCGCCTCAAATCGCCTTATAGTGGGCGTTCTTTCGGTAACAAGAGCGGTAGTACCATAACAGAATAAAGCGCCAAACCTGCGGCCATTAAGCAGGTAATTTCTAATCCTCCTGCACGTAACCATTCGCCAAATCCCATATCATTTACTAGCGTTGCATAAAAGATCCCCGCTACGACGGTATAACAAAATCCAATTAGTACCGAAATTAATGCGATAGCTTTTACGTGATAACTCGCATAACGGTGAAATGCTGCCCAAAGTGTAATGAGAAAAGTCGGTACCGCAGCCACGATAAAGACGGTAATCGCTGAAGATTGAAATCCATCGGCATCATTGTTTGCGAACATTAGGCCAATAGTGCCAATAATTTGAATAATCAACGGTAAAAGAATAAATGCTTTAAGATATTTTTTCATGAGATGTCCAATTAATAGAAAAACGGAAGCATTGTATCAATCAAATGAAAGACAACCAATCTTTTCTCTATTCGGTTTTTATTACATCCACTAATGTGGGCTGAACGATTGAGGCATAATCTTGTGTATTGAGAATAATAGAGCGTTCTAACGTACCTGCATTAAATGCTAATTCATCATAACGAGACAGTAAGCTAGGATCGGCAATTAATAACAAATCAGGATGAAAGCTAAAAGGCGGAATTGCACCAAATACACAGTCAGTTAGGGTATCTACTTCTGTAGGACTAGCAAGCGAGGCTTTCGTGCCGCCTAAATAGGCCGCCACTTTGCTTAAATCAGATTGTTGATCAGCCGGCAATATAACTAACACTGCTTGTTTTACGCCATTTCCTTTCACTTTGCATACTAGCGCTTTTGCCCCTTGCCCTAATTCTGTACCACGGATTTTAGCCACTTCCTCAGATTTCCCTGCAGTCGGATGCTCAACCACGCGATAGCGTGCTTGATGTTTATCTAAAAGTGCGGTCAATCTTTCAAATGTTTTGACAGACATGCGGGTTCCTTCAATAGCGATATTTTTAATGAGTTTAACAAAGGTTGATTCATGTGAAAATCAAAGAAAAATAATTAATCTTTTGAATCGTATTTATTATGAGATAGACAAATACCTTTACGCCCCGTACTATGTTGCTTTTTCTTTGGTATGATTTATGACTCGAATTAATCTTGTTCCACCTGAGGAGCTTTGTGATCAGCATCTTTTAGCGGAGCATCGTGAATTAACCCGCATTCCTAACGCCGTGGCGAAAGGTAAATATCACTTAAAAGGACAGCCTGCGGAATATAAATTAGGTGAAGGGCATGTGCGCTTTTTCTTTAATAAATTGGCGTTTTTAAAGAAACGGTATGATGCATTGCATGCGGAATGTAAGGCGCGAGGCTTTAACGTGCAGTATATTTGGAATGAAACATTACCCGATGATCCAAGTTTATGGTTGGACTATGAAGCCACAGAGGCGGCGTTACAGATTAATCGGGAACGTATTCAGGAAAGAATGCCATTAAAGGCAAGATTTACACCACATCTTTCAAAGAGCGGTCAAAAATAAAGGCCTTTTCACTTATGAAAGGCTGTGAGAATATAAAAAAGGTGAGCATCGCTCACCTTATGAATTGTTTAATCTTTCAATTTAATAAAAAATGTACCACTAGGTATGATAGGCAAATAGTTTTTATGGAAATCCATAAAGGTTTTTTGTGGGTCTATGTCTTCAAAAAGTTTTGGGTAAAGTGCTTTTGCCATAAATTGAGCGGCTGCTAGATCACTTAGTGAGCGAGAAGCCGT
The DNA here is from genome assembly GCA_963548985.1 of uncultured Haemophilus sp. GTDB lineage: Bacteria > Pseudomonadota > Gammaproteobacteria > Enterobacterales > Pasteurellaceae > Haemophilus_D. The sequence continues at coordinate 2,631 of CAUUXN010000027.1, forward strand.
ATGATAAATACCGTAAACACGGTGGTTTTTAACTGCAGGTAAATCTTGCCACCCTGCACGGGTTAAGAAACCTTTTAGGCGTTTTTGTGCATCCTGTTCATTGATGTTTATTCCCATCGCCATCATTTCATCGTTAGTTTCATGCCCCATTTCTGTGCCAGAAATCATAATCACTTCAGGTTGTGCGGCAAGAAGTTGTTCTGGATTAATTGGTCCCCAATTTTCGACAAAAGGCGCGCTTACGTTATCCCCGCCAACAGTTTCAGCAATAGCACCCCACATATTTTTACCAAAGGTAAAGCTATATTCACTAGGACCTTTATTGCCAAATTCTACATAGATTTTAGGTTTAGGTAGGTTAGCCTCTTTTACACGTTTTTGAATATCAGTAATGCCTTGAGTATATTCATCTGCAATTTTATTTGCTCGTTCTTCGGTACCTGCAAGTTGCCCAAAAATCTTTGCGCTTTGGGTGTGTCGTTCTACACTTTGAGCATTAAAATCGACAACAATAATTGGAATGCCAGCTTGTTCTAACTTTGGTAGTTCGGAACCAATAGTTTGATATTGCCATTCTGCAAGAATCAATACATCAGGTTTTAATGCCAAGGTTTTTTCGGTTGAGAAAGTTCCTGTATTTACATTACCAATATCAGCAATATTTTTGAGTTCAGGTATTTTTTCAGAAAACAATGCCCAACTTCCTGGATTAAATTTTTCCCAAAATTCACGTGAGATACCTTTAACATATTTAAAATTTTCAACACCCGTAACAGCAATGTAATCAGGATAGTAAAAGCCTAACACGGCATTTTTTACGGGCACATCAACGTTAACTTCTCGTCCTAATACATCTTTGATTGTTTTTATTTCTGCTTGAGTAGTGATACCAAAAGTCAGTAATAGAACGGCCAAAATTAAACGAATTGTTGATTTTTTTTGCATATAAACTCCTGTCTGAATAAAACATCAGAATATTGCCACAAATAAGAATCATTATCAAATTTAGATGTTATAAAGTGATAATACAAGAAATGCTGTTGAAGGGTAAAATAGGCATATATCTAGAAAAAATATATTTCGCATTTAAAATTGGAAGTGCGGTCAAAACTTAGTAAGTTTTCACTTCTCCTTGAGTTGGACTAAAGGAGAAGTGAATGGAGTTAAATTATTTATATTCAACCACGATATCGCTTTCGCTGACGGTATCACCATAAACTGGCAATAAGGTTTTTTCGTAAGCTTGTTTTAAACGCCCATCTTTGCCTAGAGTTTGGATTTCGTTATTTAACCAATTTAACAATTCAGGTGCATCTTTGCGAACAGCTGGTGCAATAACATCTTGATCACCAAAGTTTTTTACGCCCACGGTATAACCTGGATTTTGTTTTGCCCAAGCGAATAAGAAGGTATTGTCATTAGATAATGCATCGCCACGACCATCACGTAAGGCTTCAAAGGTTTCTGTATTTTGTTCGAATTTCAATAACTTCACATCTGGATAGTTTTTGGTGAAGAAAATATCAGCAGTAGTACCTTTATCTACAATTAAAGTTTTGCCTTTTAATTGTTCAAGATCAGTAATGACTGAGCCATCTTTTGAAACGACACCGAGTGCCACTTTCATATATGGATTAGCAAAATCTACCACTTCTTTACGAGCTGGTGTCACAGTAAAGTTAGCTAAGATAATATCAACTTTCTTAGAAAGTAAGTATTCAGCACGGTTTGCGGCATCCACTAAAACAAACTCTACTTTGTTTTCGTCACCTAATAAATCTTTACCGATCGCTTTACCAATTTCGACATCAAAGCCTTGGCTTTTACCTTGCGCATCCACATAACCAAATGGTGGTTTATCGCTAAATACACCAATGCGCACTTTGCCATCTTTTTGTATTTGCTCAAGGCTTGAGATTGTTTTTGCTCCATCTTTAGCTGGCTCTTTATCATTACACGCGGTTAAGCCAAATGCTAAGGTGGCAGTGGCTAAAAGTGCGGTCAATGTTTTAAATGTTTTCTTCATAGTTTGTCCCTCTCGGTTCATAATTTAAGATATTTAAGAATGTTTTCGCACGATCCGTGGTTGGATTCGTGAAGAAATCTTCCGGTTTTGCCTGTTCAATGATTTGCCCTTTATCCATAAACACAATGCGGTTAGCTACTTGACGGGCGAAGTTCATTTCATGGGTAACGATGAGCATCGTCATACCATCTTTGGCAAGTCCTAAAATTACATCAAGTACTTCGCGTACCATTTCAGGGTCAAGGGCAGCAGTGACTTCATCGAACAGAATAATTTCAGGGTTCATGCAAAGTGAACGCACAATAGCAATTCGCTGTTTTTGCCCACCTGATAATTCACGCGGATAGGCATTTTTTCGGTCATATAGACCTACACGTTTAAGTAACTCATCGGCTTGTTTTTCAGCTTCTGCGCGATCGCGTTTTTGTACTTTTAAAGGGCCGAGCAAAATATTGTCAATCACTGATAAATGAGCGAAGAGTTCATAACTTTGGAATACCATCCCAATGCGTTGACGCGCTTTAACCCAAGGAATATCTTTACCTAACTCTCCTGCATTTTGCAGCAAAATCTGACCGCTCTTTATTTCTTCTAATCCATTTAGGCAGCGTAAAAAAGTACTTTTACCACAACCCGATGGACCTAAAATAACGACAACTTCGCCTTTTTCTATGGAAAGATTGATGCCTTTTAGTGCTTCTACATCACCGTAATTTTTGACGAGGTTTTTAATTTCTAATAACGCCATGTGTTTTCCTAATTAAAATTAACTTTCCCAACGGGTTTCTAAATAACGGGAAAATAAGGATAGCGGGTAACAAATCACAAAATATAAACCGAAAATGACACCATAAATCCAAAGCGCCGCCGATTGATTACTAAATAATGAATGCTCGATAATTTGTTGACCGACTTTTATCACTTCTACTACACCGATTAACATTGCCAAGGAACTGGTTTTTACCATGCGGGTAAAGAGGTTAATAGCACTTGGTGTCACACGTTTTAAACTTTGTGGAAGTAAAATATACACAAAGGTTTGAAACGGCGTTAAACCTAAAGCGTAGGCTGATTCCACTTGATGTTTTTCAATGGAAGTTAATGCGCCACGCACTAAATCCCCCATTTCTGCTGTTCCCCAGAAAATAAATACCAAAATACATACAGAAATGCCATCTAAGTGAATATCAAACCATTTTGCCAAACCAAAATACGCGAGAAAAAGTAAGGCTAATAATGGAATAATACGTACAAATTCTAAATAAAAGCGGCAAATGGCTTTGATAATGGGATTTTTGCTTGTCATGATTACGCCAAAAATTACACCTAAAATACAGGCGAAGAAGACGGAAACGAATGCAATTTCAGCTGTTACCCATAAACCGTTGAGCAGGCGTTCAATGTTGCTACCTTGGAATAATAACTCAAGCCCCATATTTTGCTCTCCGAGTACGGCGTTCTAAATGACCGATGAACAGAGACATCGGTAATAGAATGATCAAATAAAACACCACTAATAAAAATAAGGCTTCATTGGTTTTGTAATCGAGCCCGATGACTTCTTTCGCTACAAACATCAGTTCGGCTACGGCAACGGCACTGATCACTGAGGTTTCTTTCATTAAGAACAAGCAATTTGCGCCAATTGCAGGTGTGGCAATCGCAAAGGCTTGCGGGAAAATCACATAGCGAAAAGCTTGAAAAGGGGTTAGACCAATACTTAAGGCTGATTCAATTTGTCCTTTTGATACCGCTTCTAGGCCTCCGCGAATGGCTTCTGCCATATAGCTTCCACCTAAAAATGCCAGTCCAATAATACCGCAAATAAACCCATCTAATTTCAGGCCGATTTTAGACAGCCCAAAATAGAGAAAAAATACTTGAATTAATAAAGGCGTATTACGAGAAAGTTCAATATAGCCTTTTACTAACCAAGTTAATGATTTGACTTTGTAGGTGGTAATCACCGCACAAATCACACCAATCACTAGCGACAATAAAATGCCCCAAAAGGCAAGATGAAGCGTCATCAGCGTCGCATGAATAAAACGTGGGGTGACGCTTAAAATATAATCCCAATTCATTTTTTATAATTTAATCGTTTGCGTAACGATATAGTAAAAAATTTTGAATCGGTGAGAAAAGAATGGAAATGCATTATTTATAATGAAATGTAATAAGAGATACGTTTCAAATAAGATCTGCAAGAGAGAAAGAATAAAAAACGGGGCTTTATTCAGCCCCGTCTTTGTTTATTTTAATCACGTTTCGCAATAAGTGCGGTTGGTTCTTCGTCTGTTTTTGGTTCATCTTGTATTTCAACCGGTTTATCTTGAATAGACATGGCTGATTTTAAACTGTCCTGACGAATTTTTTCCGCTGCTGCTTTGTCGCCAGCTTGTTCGAACACATAAGATGCCATCATGACATCATTTGGTTGAAGCTGAGTTGGGCAAGCAGTGACTTCTTTAAATGCTTCTGCTGCTTTAGCAAAATCGTTATTACGCACATAAAGATAGCCTAATACACGATTGAGACAACAACGTTGGCTTTCATCGGCACGTTTTGCGCGTTTTTCCACTAACTTGAGTAGTTTGCTGTTATCTTCTGCTTGTAAACGAGTGATTTGCGTGCAAAGTTCAGGGCTGATTGGGGTGTTATCACCCAATTTTTTCATGATTTCAAGCGTGAATTCATAAGCTGACTCATGGTCGTTGCAATCAATCAAACGTTGAATTAAAGCGGTTTTTAATTCTAAGTCATTGCGACGGCGGCGTGGTTGAGCTTCCCACCATGCAAGCAGACCTTCAACGCCTTCTTCATTCATTTTCTCATCTAACAAGCCATTTTCTGTTTCTTGTTGAAGCGCTTTAAATTCTTCAGCTGAGAATAATCCAGAACCTTCGATTAAATCTAAGATGCCATCAAGAGCTTGATAAGCTTTGGAGCGGCTATAAATTTCAGCTGCAAGTTTTAATACTTCTTTGTTGCGATCTGACATTTCAAGCAAGCTATCGACAGAACTACGCGCAGCCGGTAATTTATTTTGTTGTAATAAAATACGGGTGCGAGCAATTTCGACGACCAGGTTATCTGAGCCAGCAAGCTCCGTCGCTTCAATTAAATAACGGTTTGCACTGAATTCATCACCGCGTTGCTGTGCAGCTTCAGCCGCTTTAATTAGATTTAATACTGGCTCGGCAGAATGTTTCGCGTTTTTACCAATCAGTTTTTCTGCCTTGGCATAATCGCCTTCATTCATTTTCATCAAGCCTTCAAGGGTTTGACGTTGTGCTTTCACGCGTTTACGGCGAGAGAACCAGTTATAGGTATTACTACTTAAACGGAAGAAACGGGTAACAATCCATTCTAATGTATAAATCACCGCAAGTGTCACCACAAAGAAAATGACTAATGTGGTGAGCGACATTTCATATATAGTGTTTGCCGTTTCAATTCTGACATAACCTTGCTGACCAGAGAGGTAAGGCCCTGCAATCAATCCGGCAAGTAAGGCGATCATTAAAAAGAGAACTCTAAACATTATCTATCCTTATTGTTGGGGTTCAGTTGCCGGTTGTGCAGCTGGTGCTTCAGCGGGTTTTTCTTCAGCTTTTGACTCTTCTGCTTTCGCTTCTGGTGCTGGTTTTACTTCTTCTTTTCTTGGTGAATTATCAATTGCCTTTTCTGCTTCGATTTCAATTTTTTGCACATCTAAAGGAGTACGATTTAAGTACTTATCAAGCATACTTAAGCTTTGTAATTGGCTTGGTACATCTACATAGATGGATACTTCAGATAATTCATCCACTGATTTTAAGAAACTTTGAGTCACTTCAGCATTGGTATCAAAATAGCTACGAATCCAAGATGCAACGGCTTCTAAAGATTGTTTATAAAGTTCGTTTTGCTGACGAGGCACAGCCATAATCGCTAATTGTAAGCGTAAACGAATGTTTTCACGTAAGTAGATATCTTGGTTTGGTGCTAATAATTCTTTGCGATCTGCACCGTGTTTCGGTGAAATACGAATAAAGTGATTCAAGAATGAGGTGGCACTTTTTTCAGCATTTTCTGCCCAGTCAGATAGGGAATCTGATAATTTTGTTGCATTTTGGTCATCACCGAAATTCACATCTAGCACTGGTAACTCATCAACCGTATTGGCTAATTGAGATAATTTTTGCATAACAGCGTTTTGATCGATTCCTGTGACGGAGAGAAGTTGTTTTAGATCTTGATTGATAGCACTACGGATAGCCGCGGATTGTGAGTTGCTCACTTTCGCAAGGGTTTCATCAGCGAGTTTTAAGAGTGAAACCGCTGTGTCCACATCATTATCTAACACTAATTTACGCAATGCATTGTTGAGCAAGAAATCAGCTTCTGAGAATAACCAATCAGTAGGTTGTTGAGCATTAGCTTGCGCGCTCACTTTATTGATTTGTGATTGTAAGCCAACTAACTCATGTGACTTGGCATTGATGAGCTCCTCTACTTGTGCAATTTTGTCTTGCGTTGCTTTATTCTCAGACTCTAATTGAGCAAGCTGTGTAGTATCAAATTTTACGTCTTGGGTAGGTGCTGAAACCACCGTTTTATTATTGATTTGAGCTTCAAGTGCGGTCAATTTTTGTTGGAATTCATCCACTTTTTGTTGGCCAAAATAATAACCTGCACCACCCACGCCAAGTGCAATGAGAATAGCCAATAAACTTAATCCAGTACCACTTTTCTTCACAACAGTTTGTGTACGTGGCGCAACAGGCTCGCGATCTTCAGTTTGAATTTCCACTGCATCTGTTTCTTGGATTTCATCTGTCGTTTCAGGGGTTAATTTCTCTTTCGCCATATCTTTTCCTTAGTGAGAAAGGGGAGTTACTTCATTAAGTAAGGTATTAAGTAAATTTTGATTGTCCGCACCAGCGGAAACCACCACATTATGCCAACCTTGTTGTACTGCGATATCCGCAATGCGTTGACTTACCGTGACTAAGCAGCAATTTTTTAGCCAATTTTGTTCATTTTCAGGCACAAATTCGATTAACGCCTGCAAAATTTCAAGGCTTGTGACCACAAGGGTTTGCACACCAGAACGAATACAAATACTGGTTTGCTCTTCGTTATTATAACTAATCGGCGTGCGTTGGTAACATTCGACTGTCTCAACAGTTGCGCCGCGTAGTGTGGTCTGTTCGCGTAATAATTCTCGTCCACCGTTGCCACGTAAAATTAACAAGTTTTTATCTGTTAATTCTACCATTTGCGGTAAATTTAATACACCTTCAGTATTTTCCGACGTTATTGGATAACGAACAGTACATTCAGTTTGACAGGAAAAATGCTGTGCCGTTCTATGTCCAACTGTAAAGTATTGTAAATCTTGACGCCAGCTAAAGCCAATATCTTTCAGGGTTTTATCCGCAAAATTGACCGCACTTTTTGAAACCAAAAACACATAATCACCACTTTTTAGCTGATTAAGTTTTGTCGGTAATTGTGCCAACTCGGCTCCCGCTTCAATAGAAAGCAAAGGCAAATGCAAGGCAACTACACCGGCTTGATTTAGCCGGTCAACTAGGGCTTTTCCTCGTTCATCTGGGCGAGTGACTAGTACGGCCATGGTGATTTCCTATGCTGAATAAATCTTCGCCAGAATCTTATCTGCGCCTTGTGCTAGAAGTTGTTCTGCAATGCTCACACCTAATGCTTCGGCATTTTCAACCGCACTTTTACCTTCCGCTCGAATAATCGCAGAGCCATCGGTTTCTCCGACGAGTGCACGCAAGAAAACTTCGCCATTTTGCTCAATGGCATAGCCACCGATTGGTACTTGGCAGCCGCCTTGTAAGCGGGTATTCATTGCACGCTCAGCCAAAACACAAGTTGTCGTGGTTGCATCCGAAAGTGGAACAAGCAATGCTTTCACTTCTTCGTCATCAACGCGACATTCAATGCCCACTGCACCTTGTCCAGCTGCAGGTAAAGATTGTTCTACTTCAATAAATGAGGTAATACGTTCTGCTAGCCCTAAACGAATTAAGCCAGCAGAGGCCAAAATAATGGCATCGTATTCGCCATTGTCTAATTTACTTAATCGGGTGCCCACATTGCCACGTAAGGAACGGATATCAAGATCTGGGCGTAATTGTTTTAGTTGGCATTGACGACGTAAGCTTGATGTTCCCACGATAGCGCCTTGGGGCAATTCATCTAATGAGCGGTATGTATTGGAGACGAAAGCATCGCGTGGATCTTCACGTTTACAGATCACATTTAAACCTAAACCTTCTGGAAATTCCATTGGTACGTCTTTCATTGAATGGACAGCAATATCGGCACGTTTTTCGAGCAAAGCATTTTCTAACTCTTTAACAAATAAGCCTTTTCCTCCAATTTTAGCTAAAGGAGAATCCAGGATGACATCGCCTTTTGTCACCATTGGAACTAATTCAACAGAAAGCGTTGGATGAAATTTCTCTAATTGATCTTTTACAAAATTCGCTTGCCAAAGGGCTAAAGGGCTTTGACGAGTCGCTATTTTTAAGGTTTTAAGTACTGCCATAAATACCGCTGATTTTAAATAGAAATATGCCCTATGCTACCATTTTTAGGGCAAAAAGTCAGATCATTTAAATTTTTGATTTCTGATGAGCTAAGTGGTACAGTAATATCAGTTATATGGTCATAGGTAGGAAGCCTTGAAATACGATCTCACTCAAGCCCGAAAATGTATCGAAACTTTAGATAAACGTCGTTTTGATCGTGCATTGTTGGGCTCTGGTGATGCATTCCGACACATCGTCTCTTTGGTGCCGCTGTTGTTGCATCTTAATCATCCAGCTCTGCCGGGTTATGTGGAAGATGCCCCTGCAGGCATTGCCGATTTTATCCTTTCCAATTATCAGCAACATTTTCTCTCAAAAGAACATCCTGAGCTTATTGAAGACGTGCAAAGTGCGGTCAATTCTGATGTTGTTTTTACTCCGATTTTAGGTATTTATGTGATGGGCAGTTTTGGCTCCATTAGCCAAACTTCAGCTTCGGATTTGGATATTTGGATCTGCCATCAAGATGATTTATCTGAACAAGATCAGCAACGTTTGGCAGAAAAAACGAAGAAAATCAGCCTATGGGCATCCACATTTCATGTGGAAATGCATTTTTATTTGATGACGCAAAAACGCTTCCGTAATGAGCGTTATTCCGATCCATTAACTAAAGAAAACAGCGGTTCTGCTCAATATATGTTGCTGTTGGAAGAATTTTATCGTTCTGCTGTACGCCTTTCGGGTAAACCATTATTGTGGCTCCACTTGTGGGTGGAAGATGAAAAACAATATGAAGCCGAAGTTGCGCGTCTGGTGGCGGAAGGTGAGCTTAATTTAAATGATTGGGTAGATTTTGGTGGATTGGGGCAATTCTCTGCCAGTGAATACTTTGGCGCAAGCTTATGGCAACTGTATAAAGGTATTGATTCACCGTATAAATCGGTGATGAAAATCTTATTATTGGAAACCTACGCCCAAGAATACCCAAATGCCCATTTAATTGCTCGTCAATTTAAAGAAGATTTACTATCCGGTCGCAGTACCGCTGCACACCATTTTGACCCTTATATCGCGATTCTAGAGAGAATTAGTCAATATTTGACCGCACATTCAGAATTTAAGCGTCTTGATTTTGTCCGTTCTTGTTTTTATGTGAAAGCCACAGAAGACTTTGCGTTATATCACGCGTCAAACTGGCGTATTTCTTATATGAAAATGATGGCTCAAGAATGGGGCTGGTCAAAAGAACGCATTGAAGAATTGGATCAACGTCCAAATTGGAAAGTCAAACGGGTGAAAGAAAGTCACACTAATTTAGTGACCTTCTTGATGATGAGTTATCGAAATCTAGTGGATTTTGCGCGTAAACATAAAATTAATTCTAGCGTGATTCCGCAAGATATTACGGTACTTTCTCGTAAGCTTTATACTGCATTTGAAGAGCTACCAGGTAAAATTACGCTACTGAATCCACAGATTTCGCATAATTTAGCAGAAGAGCACCTCACATTTATCGAAGTTCACGGTAATAAGAATTTTAAGGATGGGTGGTATCTGGTGAATCAGCCACCAAATCATATTATGTTTTCGAAAGAACGCGTGATTGAATATGGGGAAAGTTTAAATAAAGTTGTTGCATGGGCTTATTTTAATCGCTTGCTGACCGCTGAAACGTGTTTACATCTAATTAGTCAAAATATCGACCAACTGACTTTGCGTAATTTTGTTGCCGATTTACGGTTATTTTTCCCGCATACCAATGGCCAAGCGCCTACAAATGAGGCGCTTTCGTCCCAATGTGAAATCCGTGATCTATTTATCGCTGTGAACTTAGTAAATGACCCAACTGCACAAGTGGAAGAACTTAAATCCAATATTTCCCCAAGTGATTTATTCAGTTTTGGTCAGTTAGAACAGAGTTTGGTCGGAAGCATTGATTTCACTTACCGTAACGTATGGAATGAAATTCGAACCTTACACTTTGAAGGGCAGAATGCGATTTTGCTTGCCTTAAAAGTGCTTTCTAATAAAATTGATCAGGGTGTAAATCAGCCGCGTTCTGTACAGGTTTTCTGTTACAGTAAACACTACAATCGTACGTTGCGAAACTTAGTGAGTGCGTTAGTCAATCGTTGTATTAGTATTCAATTGGGGGATAGTCGTCCAACAACCCATTCTCGTTTACGTGTAGCAGGGAAAAACTGGCAATTCTTTTTTGAGGAAAAAGGGATCAGTTTGCAACCTATTGAAGGCGGAAAAGAAAGTGCGGTCAATTTTGAGGACGTTTTACCGACTCAGTTGGAAGAAAAAGAAATTATTCCGGAAGCCCGCCGATACCCACCTGAAATTGATTTATTTGCCAGTGAAGGTTTTTTACAGTTCTTTTTTGAAGATAATGTGGATGATAGTTTTAACGTCTATTTGTTAGATGAAAAAAATCGTCTCGAAATTTATCGTCAATGTGAAGGTTCGAAAGATGATAAAGTACGTGAAATAAATCAGATTTATCAGTCGCTTGGTTCAAAAGATTGTGAAAATCCGTATAAAATGGTGCAACGGAATTTTAATTATCCGCAATTTTATCAATTGCATCCGACAGAAAGCGGCATGCGTATTATGCCGTTCAAATTTAAAAGCAAAAGGACTTGCTAATAGCTAAATCAAAACAAGCATTGTTTGGGATAAAACTCATTTATCTGCAAATTATGCATTGGAAGATAAGCAAAATCCCGATAGAATCCCTCGTCCGAAAATCTATTGAGAAATAATCTAAGGCGGTAGACGTTTTTGCCTTCGGGCGATAAAATGTGCGCCTGCTTATCTCTTGGAGAATATTATGCAAGAAAAATTAAAAGTATTAATTATCGACGACCATCCATTAATGCGTCGTGGTATCAAGCAATTAGTTGAATTAGAAGAGAATTTTGAAGTCGTCGCTGATGTAGGAAGCGGTACCGAAGGTATTTCCATAGCAATTCAAGAATCACCGGATTTAATTATTTTAGATCTTAATATGAAAGGTCTTTCCGGTTTAGACACGCTCAAAGGTTTACGTGCAGAAGGCATTGATGCACGTATTTTGATCTTAACCGTATCTGATGCGAAAAATGATATTTTCACCTTAATTGATGCGGGTGCTGATGGCTATTTACTGAAAGATACTGAGCCAGATGTATTACTTGAGCAAATTAAACGTGTTGCACAAGGTGAAGTGATTTTAAGTGATTCAATCAAAAATTTACTTTTAGAGCGTAAACATACGATCGATCCAATTGATTCACTCACTGATCGTGAAATGGATGTGTTACGTTTAATCGCGACAGGTTTATCGAACAAACAAATTGCAGGCCAACTTTTCATTTCTGAAGAAACAGTTAAAGTCCATATTCGTAATTTACTGCGTAAACTTAACGTGCATTCACGTGTTGCGGCAACTGTCTTATTCTTTGAACGAAATGGTCGATAGGCAAGTTTCAAAACGTAAAAAAGTGCGGTCAAAATTGACCGCACTTTTTATTTATCTCGGCACACCCCTTAATAAAGGGATTGGTTCAAATGGCGCAACTGAGGTTGGCGCAGGAATATCATTAAAAATTAAGATAAATGGTTTAGGTGGCAAGATTTTTTCATTTCGCCACAAGCTTCCCATGCCGACTAATTGAATATCATCGGGTAAATTCTTTATTCCCGCTTTCAATACAGCCACAGTATTTGGGCGAGGGTGTCCAATAGCAATGGCTGTGCCATGTTTACGTGCATATTGAATTGCACTTTGAAATTGGCGTTGAACATCTGTCAAATTATCACTGTCATCTAAAAACACATGGCGATCTAATACACGTACGCCTTGTTCTTTTGCTATTTTTCCCGCGACTGATTTTCCAATGGTGCGACTATCTAAAAAAAATAAATGCTGCTCACGAAGTGCGGTCATCAAATAGGTCATTAATGTGGCATCGGCTGTTGCTGCACTGCCCATATGATTATTCATTCCTATAGCATTTGGCACAATAGATTTCGCTTTTTTTACTCGCTCATTCACTTGCGCTTCGGACAAGCCTAAACTCAAACCACCTTCCTCAATTTTAATATTGCTGACCGGCTGCATCGGCATATGAATGAGAATATCGTGATTTTGCGCTTTCGCTTGCTGATTGCGAATTTTGGCATAGGGCGCAGCAGGAATGATGGCGACAGAGATTTCCTTTGGCATCGCTAAAATTTCTGCATCTTCTTTCGGATGATAGCCAATATCATCAATCACAATAGCCAGTTTGCCTTGTGCAAAAGTAAATGCAGAGAAAAGTGCGGCTGAAAAAATAATCGTATTTTTGACCACACTTTGAAAGAACCTTGCCATTATTTAATCCACCCAGCCGGATTCACAGGTACCCCTTTACGGCTGATACCAAAGTAAAGCGCTGGTTTAGAGAGCTCACCCGTATTCCCCACTTGTGCGATGGTTTGTCCCGCAGACACCAGCTGACCTTGTTTCACAAATACAGCTTGATTGAAACCATACAAACTCAAGTCGCTGTCGCCGTGTTTTACAATCACCATATAACCATAGCCATTAAGATGACCGGCGAGAATAACACGACCACTTGCAATGGCTTTTACCGCTGTCCCCATTGGTGCGCCGATAACCATACCTTTCCAGCGCACTTCGCCCGCTTGGATTGAACCAAAGGAATGCAATGTCGGGCCGGAAACTGGACGACTATATTGACGGGCTGCGGTACCTAAACCACTGGTACTATTAATCAACTTACGTTCTTGATCAGTTGGTTGATAAGGTTTTGAGGTCCGTTTTTCTTCCTCTTGTTTTTTCTGAGCAAGGGCCTCACGCTCACGTTGTTCTTGTTGGCGAGCGGCTTGTTCAGCACGTTGAATTTCTTGGCGAAGGGCATTTTCGTTCGCTTTCAACGTTTCCAGCTTGTTCTGATCTTTCGTTAAGTTTTTTTTGAGTTCATTTAACGTAGATTGGCGTTCTTGTTGCGCTTTTTGTAATTCTTGTTGTTGTTTCTTTTGCGTAGAAAGTTGATCACGATGATTTTTTTGTTGTCCTGAAATCGCCTCGCGCTGTTTCGCTAAACTCTCTTGTGTCGCTTTCAGATTATTGATCATATCGATGCGAACTTGATTTAAGTGCTGATAATACACTTTCATGCGTTCCGCTTTTTTAGCATCTTCCGAAAGCATTCTTTCCAAGGTAGAAGGATTTACACCTGAACGATAGATGGCATCTATTTGCTTCGCGAGCTTCGCTTTTTGCACACGCTCTTGCTTTTCTAATTGTTTGATTTGCTTTTCGGTTTCCGCCATTTGCTTGCGGATTTCTTTTAAGCTTAATTCTGTTTCACGTAATTCACCGACAACGCTATTAATTTTGCTTTCTTGATCTTTAAGACTGGCTTGGAGTTTAGCTTGTGCGCGTTTTTGCTCGGCGATCTTCGATTCTTGTTGTTTAATTTGTTTTTGAATTTGAGTGAGATCGTTGCTTTGTGCTAAAGATGAAAAGCCAAGCAGACCGCAAGCAAAAAGTGCGGTCAGTTTTGATAAGATTTTTTTTCTACAATTGCTTTGCTGCATACATCTAAACTTAAGAGAAATTAAGGAACAAATAAAGCTTAAATACTAGCATTATTTTTGAGTGGCTAAAAGTTTACAGGCGATTTTTTGCGAAAGATCAGTAAATGCCGCCTTTTTACTTTTAAACATAACGATTTTTTGCTATAACAGAGCCATTCATTTTTTATTAATACTTAGGAGATCCTTATGGAATTAGTATTCATTCGTCACGGTT
>CAUUXN010000028.1:0-16936 GCA_963548985.1 uncultured Haemophilus sp.
AAAAGGCTTGCCAAGCTTGCGTGAGATTAAATTCATCATTGGCAGGATAAACCAAGCCATTGCCATTACTCACACCGTCTTGGAAAAAGAAAATTTGGCTAATGGCATGCCCTTTTTCGAGTAAAGCTTGGGCAAATTGATAGGCAAGAAAAGCCCCTTGTTTTCCATAAACGGGACTTTTCACGGCGAGAACATAGTTCATTACTCTTGCTCTTGTTTGATTTGACGAATATACAAATACACGGTGTGGCGAGAAATCGCGAGGCGATCAGCCACTAAATTGATCGCATCTTTAATATCAAAAATGCCTTTTTCGTAAAGTGAAATCACAATCTGACGGTTCTTATTATTATTCGAAACCGAGCGATCTGCATTCACTTCTTCAATGGTTTTTTCTACCGTTTGTGCCACCAATTCTTCCACTGAACTTGCAAAATTGACGGAAGAGGTTTCATTTTGTTCCTGCGTTGGCATAAAGGCCTGCATAAATTGAGAAACCGGCACATCTAAATTAATATTGATACAAAGTAAACCAATAATGCGTTGTTTGCCATTTCGAATAGCGATGGTCACAGACTTCATCAACACATTACCTTTCGCGCGCGTGAAATAAGGCTTAGACACACTCTCACTTTGCATATTACGCAAGGATTTCAGGGCTAAATCCGTAATCGGTGAACCCACTTGGCGATTGGTATTATGCCCGTTGGCAATACAAATCGCAGAATGCTCAATATCTTCCAAAGAATGTAAGACAATTTCACAATGCTCGCCAATCAATGCGCTCACGCCATCAACTACTGCTTTATAGGAAATCAGAATAGCACGATCTTCATCGGTGAAAGGTTGTCTATCGGTTAGTATCATTTTTCAAATCTGGTAGGGAAAATGACCGCACTTTGGACAAAGTGCGGTTGAATTAAGGACTATTTTTTAGGATTAACGTCTAATACTTCAACGTCGAAGTAAAGCGTTGCATCAGGTGGAATTGAATCGCCTGCACCTTGTTTGCCATAAGCTAATTCAGGTGGAATCACTAATTCGATTTTACCGCCTTTCTTCACTAACTGAAGACCTTCAGTCCAACCTTTAATCACTTGGTTTAATTTAAACTCAACCGGTTGACCACGTTCAACAGAGCTATCAAATACTTTACCATCTGGTAATTTACCGGTGTAATGTACTTTCACAGTATCTGTTGCTTTAATCGCATCACCTTTACCCGCTTCAGTGATTTTGTAAAGTAAGCCATCTTTAGTGCTTTTTACGCCATCTTTTTTCGCAAATTCAGCGCGGTATTTATCACCTTCTTCTTTTGCAGCTTTCGCTTGTTGTTCTACTTTTGCTTTCGCTGCAGACACTAATTGCTCTTGAATACCATCTAAGGTTTGTTGAATTTTTTCGTCTTTACGAACATCAACTTTACCTTCTAATGCATCTTTTAAGCCATCTAAAATACGCGCATTGTCGTATTGAATTACTTCTTTTTGAGCATCCACTAAATCTTTTACTTGGTTACCCATTAATGCACCCACAGCATAAGACGCATCACTTGCGCTTGGCGCTGCTTTATCTTCTGCAAAAACAGAACCTGAAACGACCGCACTTACCATAAGTGCAGCAAGAGAAAGCTTTTGAATTTTCAACATTTTGCTTGATCCTTTATAATAGAAACGGAATAGCGAATAGGTTAAATCGGATTGACCAAATTCACAACATTTTTTTAAAAATTAGAGAAATTTTATGCAAAATCAACAAATTTTAGAAGATCGCATCGCTGAACTTGAAATGAAAACAGCTTTTCAAGAACAACTTTTAGACGAGCTAAACCAAGCATTAGTTCAACAACAGTTTGATATGGATAAAATTCAACTTCAACTCCGCTATCTCGCCGGCAAATTAAAAGATATGCAACCTTCTAATATTGCCAGCCAAGCAGAAGAAACGCCGCCTCCGCATTATTAAAATGTAATAAAACCATATTTTTAGCTAAATGCGTGATCTTCATCACAAATTTATGAAAAATATTTTTATTTTATTGAAAAAATAACCAAGTGTTTTTATGGTTACCTCTATAGTTGTAAGCCAAATAGGGGATGTAAAAATGGCAAAGTTAGAAATAAAAAATATTACAAAAAAATTTGGTGACTTTTACGCAGCCAATAATATTACTTTTACCGCTGAAGAAGGCGAGTTTGTCACCTTATTAGGACCAAGCGGCTGTGGTAAAACCTCCTTATTAAAATTAATCGCTGGATTTCATGTGGCTGATGAAGGTGAAATTCTTATCGGAGGAAAAAATGTTAACAATGTTCCTCCAGAAAAACGCAATACAGCCATGTGTTTCCAATCTTATGCCCTTTTCCCTCACCTCAACGTTTCTCATAATATTTGCTATGGTTTAAAGCAACGTAAAATTAATATTGAAGAACAAAAACAGCGTTTAAATCTCGCATTGAAACAAATGGATTTAGAATTTCATAAATTGAAATTACCCAATGAGCTTTCTGGTGGTCAACAGCAACGTGTCGCATTAGCCAGAGCCATGGTCACTCGTCCAGATGTAATTTTATTTGATGAACCGCTTTCCAACTTAGATGCCAAATTACGCGAAAGTGTACGTTTTGAAATTAAGCAACTCTCAAAACAATATAATTTGACTAGTATTTATGTGACTCACGATCAAGCTGAAGCCCTAACAATGTCAGATAAAATTATTGTGTTAAATAAAGGTGCTATTGAGCAAATTGGCTCTCCTCAAGATATTTATCATCATCCTAAAAACCGCTTTGTGGCAGATTTTATTGGCATTGCCAATATCACGGAAGCCAATGTGAAAAACATCGGTGACAATCTTTATGCAGTGAGTTCTATTTTTGGCGATTTCACCGTATTTTCTGAGAAAAAACCGGAATCTGAACGAATTTATATTTGCTTTCGACCAGAAGACATTGAATTGTTACCAAACGCACAAACGGAAGCGGAAAACCAAATTACAGTAGATATCATCAACACCGCTTTTATGGGCAATATCACGGAAGTGCAAGGCATCATTAAACGTAATGATGAAGAGAAAAAATTACGCCTGCAACTAACAAAATGTCCGAATTTGAGCGATAAACTCACCTTTACGGTTCCCCGCCATGCGATTAAATTCTTGGAGTCCGTAAAATGAAAAGTCTCAAAAATGATGTAAAAGCATGGTTATTACTATGCAGCGGTTTAGGTACGATCCTATTTTTAATGGGGTCCACATTCTACATTGTCGTCTCTCAAAGCCTTGGTTTATACAGTATGGGCGGGGAAGAAAGTCAATTTAGTTTGGAATATTGGCAAGCCGTATTAAATAGTCCTGTATTCCAAAATTCGTATATTTATTCCGTAAAAGTGTCTTTATTAGGGGCCATTTTATCCATCATTGTGGCTTATCCCATTGCTATGTGGTTGCGTAAAAAATTGCCTGCCAAGGTAACGATCATCACCATCTTGCGGGCACCTATGTTGGTACCAGGATTGGTTGCCGCCTTTTTGTTCGTCAATATGATTTCTTACCACGGCATTCTTAATGAGGTATTTGTTTATTTAGGCATTTGGGACGAACCGAAAACCTTACAAAATGATGAATTTGGTTGGGGGGTAGTGATTTTACAAATGTGGAAAAACATTCCCTTTGCTTTAATTCTTATTGGTGGCGCAGTCAATTCACTGAAAACTGATTTATTAGATGCGGCAGCTAATTTAGGTTCGAGTCCTTGGCAACGTTTTCGTTATGTGATCTTCCCACTAACCTTAGGTGCGGTACAAGTTTCCTTTATTTTAATATTTATCGGCGCACTCGGTGATTTCGCCTTTTATAGTATTGCAGGTCCTCGTAGTACCTATTCTTTAGCACGTTTAATGCAAATGTCCGCCTATGAATTTGAAGAGTGGAATCAAAGTGCGGTCATGGCATTAACTATTATGTTGACCTCTGCCTTCTTCACCATCCTAGTGTCATTATTGATTAAACCATTAGCTGTCAAACGTGGAGAAGTCAAATGAGTAGTTCCGTACAAATCACAACGAAAAATGGTCGATTAATCGCACGTATTTCCTTAACGTTCTTTATTCTTGCTAATTCTATTTGGTTGTTCCTACCCTTTTTAATGGCAGGTTTATGGTCATTGGTAGATCCCGCTAAACCGTGGAGTTATCCAGATATTTTCCCTCAATCATTATCTTTTGAGCGTTGGAAAATCGTCTGGGAAACCACCTCTTTACCTGAAGCAATGTTTAATAGCTATACCATTGCGCCTACGGTTTCACTGATCACTATTTTACTCTCTCTCCCAACAGCTTATGCATTTGGACGTATGGAGTTTAGAGGTAAAAAATTAGCAGAATTATTAACACTGATTCCATTGGTTATTCCAGGCATGATTATTGCCCTATTCTTTAGCCGTATGTTATTGGATTTAAATATTAATAATCCATTCATCGGCATTGTTATTGGGCATGTTGTACTCACGTTACCTTATGCTATTCGGATTTTATCCGCGGGATTTTCTTCTGTGCCGCAAGACCTCATTGATGCTAGCCGTGACTTAGGTGCATCTAAATTTACCGTTTTCAAAGACGTGTATATGCCGATGTTAAAACCCAGTTTTTTAGCATCAATTATTTTCTGTTTAGTGAAAAGTATTGAAGAGTTTGCTATCGCTTTCGTTATCGGCTCACCAGACTTTATTACCGTGCCAACCATTTTATATTCTTTCCTCGGTTATTCTTTTATTCGTCCGAATGCGGCCGTTGTATCGATTATTTTGTTGGTACCAAACATTATTTTGATGATGATTATCGAAAAATTGTTGAAAGGGAATTATCTCTCTCAATCCACAGGAAAAGCATAATTTTCACAAGGAGCATCTTATGCAAAAAAATATCCGTAAACTTCTATCCATTGGTCTTACCGCTGCCGCCTTGGCTGTCAGCACTTTTGCCTCGGCTTCCACAGACTTAAGTGGTAAATCTTGGAGTGAAATCGAAGAACTCGCTAAAAAAGAAGGGAAATTAACAGTTAGCGTTTGGTATTTGCAGCCGCAATTCCGTAATTTTGTCAAAGAATTTGAAAATCAATACGGTATTAAAGTCAAAGTACCTGAAGGCACCTTGGACGGTAATATCAATAAACTGATTGCTGAAAAAAATCTAGAAACCGGCAAAATGGACGTGGTTGTGTTAAATGCTGACCGTTTAGGCAACGTAGCGAAAAATGACATTCTTGTAAAACTCAATAACTTACCAAATTTCGATAAATTAAATCACCACTTACAAGGTGTTGAATTAGGCGATATGGCTGTAGGTTACTGGGGTAATCAAACTGGTCTAGCTTATGATCCTATGCGAATTAAAGAAGAGGAATTGCCACAATCTTGGGCAGACATGGAAAGCTATATTGATAAAAATCCAAAAAAATTCGGCTATTCAGATCCAAATGGTGGTAGCTCGGGTAATGCTTTCATTCAACGAGCTTTAGTGTACATCAATGGTGATTATGATTATCGTACCGATAAAATCGATGAAGCACAGATTGCTAATTGGAAGAAAACCTGGGATTGGTTCAGCAGTAAAAAAGATGCACTAATCCGTACTGCTTCGAATGCTGATAGTCTAACCCGTTTAAACGATGGTGAGTTAGTGATTGTCTCCGCATGGCAAGATCATTTGTTCAGCTTGCAAAAACAAGGCGCAATTACTGATCGTTTAAAATTCTATGTGCCAAAATTTGGGATGCCTGGTGGTGGTAATGTTGTAACCGTAGCAAAAAATGCGCCGAACCCAGCCGCATCACTTGTTTTCGTGCATTGGATTACTTCACCTGAAGTACAACAGAAATTAAGCCAAGAATTTGGTGTTCGTCCACTAAATAGTGAATCTGGTTTGAAAGATACTATTTTCTTCTCAACACCATGGCGTAAAGCCGAAATGGAAGCCTTCACGAAAGAGGTTATTTCGAGATAAACAATAAACCGCACTTTAATGTGCGGTTTACTTTTATAAGCTAATAAAGTGCGGTCAGTTTTAACCACATTTACAACCAAACAAAATAAGTCATGCTGCCGATAATGGCAATACAGAATAGGTTTAGAATCAAACCGACTTTCGCCATATCAAGTTGTTTCACATTGCCTGTTGCAAATACAATAGCATTTGGCGGTGTGGCGATTGGTAGCATAAATGCACAACTTGCCCCACAAGCGATAATTGCGGCTAAAGCGATAGGCGGTAAATTCATGGATTGTGCCACTGAAATCACAATTGGCATAATCAATGCAGCACTGGCGGTATTCGATGTGAATTCTGTTAAGAAAATAATAAATGCGGTTATCACAAAGCAAAGTACCCAAAGTGGTTTGGTTTGTACAAATTGAACGATACTATCCGCCATAATCTTACTGGCGCCCGAATCTTTCATCACGATACTGAGTGTTAAACCACCACCGAATAAAACGAGCACGCCCCATTCAACACGTTCTTGGATTTCTTTCCAGCTTGCCACACCTGAGATACAAATAAAGATCACCACACATAGTGCAATCACCGTATCAAAGTTTTCGATTTTTTTCGGCAATTCAAGAAGAGAGCTAATCCATGGATTTAGAAGAGAACTGAAAAGCAGCATAATCGCCATGCCGATAAAGATCAGTAAGGTAATGATATTTTTTCGGTTAAAACTAACTTTCTCAAGTGATGGATTAAATTCCACAGAAAAGTCTGGACGTAAAATCACCCATAAAGAAAAAATCATTGAAGGTACAAGCAATACCATCACTGGGAAACCATAACCTAGCCATTCCGTGAAAGTCACTGGAATTTGAGATGCCAAAATCGCATTCGGCGCACTTCCCACTAAGGTACCAATACCACCAATACTGGCACTAAATGCCATGCCTAATAACACGAAGGCGTACAACCGATGATTTTTTTCAGCATTGATACCTTTTAACATCCCCATCGTAAGCGGCAACATCATCGCTGCTACGGCGGTGTTGTTAATCCACATAGAAAGAAATGTAGTTGCAGTAAACAGATAGGTGATAGAAAGTTTTAAGTTTCCTTTCGCCAAACGGATAATGTAATTCGCAATAATCTTATCTAGATTCTGAATTTGTAACACCGCAGCCACCACAAATCCCCCAAAGAACATATAAATAATTGGCGTGGAGAATGGGGCAAGCGCTTTTTGTGTATTAATCAAACCTAATCCAATGGCCACAACAGGCACCATAAGGGATGTCACGGTAATATTAAAGGCTTCCGTTAACCATAAAATACCAATGAAAATCAGCAAGGCTAACCCGCGATTCTCTTGAGCAGAAAACGGCAGTATTTTGATTAACACCAACATGAAGACAAAGTCTAGGGCAAGAATAATGAGACTTTTATATTTAGAGAGAAAGGTTTGTTGAGTTTGCATATACAATCTCCTATAAAACGATAGGGGAGATTATTAATTAGCATTTAACAGAGAAAATTGAAACATATTTTTAACAAATTTGTGATGTGCTTCAAACTATTTTTGTATAAACAACAAACCGCACCTAAAAGTGCGGTCTGTTTTGCTTTCGTTTTTTATTGTTGCATACGTGCTTGAATACGTTCTGGCAATCTTAATCCAACGAGAGCAACAAGGACAATTGTCCAGAATAAGGTCACATACACAAGGGCTGAACCAAGTCCTACTCTTTCGCTAAGTGCGGCGGCAATCACAGGAGACACCCCTCCACCAATCGCAGCAAAGTTATAGATGAAACCAATACCAGTGCTTCGCATTTCAGCTGGGAAGAAAGTCGCCATATATTTTGGTACTAAGCCGGCAATCCCTAAGTTTGTTGCAAGTAAGAAGAAGAGCAACGCACCAAGTGCTAATACATTATTTTCTGGCAAATAGAATACTGGGAAGAGGAAGAAAAGTGATAACAATAAGCTATATACAAAGGTTTTCTTCTCACCCAATTTATCCCCGATAAAGCCAGCAATTAAGGTACCGATGAGGATACCAAAGCCTGCCCAGAACATCAGTGATTTCACATTTTCAGCATAACCGTTTTCTTTGAGGTAAAGTGGAAGCAAACCTACTACCGGCCAGTTTACGGAGAAAATTGAATAGCAAACTAAGAAAATAATTAAGGTGATTGGTAATTGTTTTTTAGTGAATAGGTCAGTAAGTGGAACTTTATTCACTTTACCCGCCGCTTTTGCTTGCGCCCATTCTTCACTTTCAGGTGCATGGCGACGAACGTAGAGCACTAAAGCGACTGGTGCTAAACCAATGAAGAAAGCCATACGCCAACCATAAGTTTGAGACACCCAAGGGATCACTTGAGAAGCAAGAATATTACCAATAGAGAAGCCACTTACTAAAAATGCACTGGCTTTTGTACGTAGATGTTGAGGCCAGCTTTCAATGGCATAAGAGGAAGAACAAGCATATTCACCCGCCATCCCCATACCGATAATCATACGGAAGATGAAAAGCCAAATATAACTGGTGGATAAGCCGCATAAGAATGTGCCAACGGAATACGTGATAATGGAAACAATCATCGCCAAACGACGACCATATTTATCGGCAAAACTACCAAAAATCGCCCCACCTAATGGACGTGCGACGAACGCTGCAAGTAATAATGTGGATGTTTCCGTTGTGCTCATGGCGAATTCTTTTTGAATATCCAAAAGCACGTAAGTGATAAGCATATAATCGAAGCCATCAAAAACATAACCTAACCAAGCCGCAAATAACGCTTTTTTTTGCGTAGGACTGACTTCTTTATACCATGGTAATGATGTTGCCATAACAACCTCCTTCCTTGTATTTGAGAATTTTGTGGTATAGATCACAGAATTTAAAATCACTGCTAATTTCTGCTTGCATAAATAAAGATAAGACGTATGATGTCTTATGTCAATTAGAGAGAATGAGAGCTGGATCACAAATTCAGAAAATAGGTTAGAAAATGAGAACAGAAATGAAAAAAACAAGTAAAAAAGAAGCAAGTCTCGTTTTGCAGGATAAAATCAAATCGCTCATCATCAAACAAAATCTTAAATCCGGCGATTTGATGCCAACAGAAAATGAGCTGATTGAACAGCTTGGTGTGAGCCGTTCCAGTTTACGTGAAGCCATTAAATCTTTAGAGGCGCTACACATTTTAGACATTCGCCATGGCGTCGGCACCTTTGTGAGTGAATCCTCTCTTGTTCCAATGATTCGCGGATTAAGCTTTCACACCCAACTGAATTTGCATAATGATCATAATCAGCTGATTAATATTTTGGATATTCGGGAAATTTTAGAATACGGTTTTGCTCCGATGGTGTTGGGAAAAATTAGCCAAGAACAGACCGCACTTTTGCAAAAATCAGTGGCCAATATGGAAAAAAATGCCCGTGAACAAAAATTTTCCCCTAAAGATGAATACCACATTCATTTAAAACTTTATGAACCATTAAATAACCCGTTACTGATTCAATATTTAGATGCGTTTTGGCAAATTTATCAGCAAGTAGAAAAAGGCTTACCGCCACCAACACTTTCTCCTGAAAAATTAGCCATGCAACACCGTGAATTAATTGATGCGGTAGAAGCGCATGATTTAGTACGCATGCAACGCGCGATCTTGCAATATTTCCAAAGTATTCGCCAACGCTTACAACAAGGAGGGCATGATGCAAACTAATGGATTAAACATCGCCTTAATCGGCTGCGGCTTTTTTGGCGTTCAACTAGCTTCCGCATTTGACAAAGCCCAAGCAAACTTAATTGCAGTGACCGATATCAACCCTTCTCTGGCACAAAAACTCGCAGACCAATACGGCAGTAAAGCTTTTTTTAGTGTAGAAGAAATGTTGGCTAAAACTAAACCGGATTTAGTGGTCATTGCCACACCAAACTACGCTCATTATTCCCCCGCTATCTTAGCGTTAAATGCTGCCTGTCATGTCTTTATTGAAACGCCTTTTACCTTAAGCGCTTCTCAAGGCCAACATTTACGCCGTCTTGCTGAAGAAAAAGGTAAAGTCATTTTTGTGGGCCATTTGGAACGTACGTTACCTGGCATGTTAAAAGTAAAAGCGGCTTTAGAACAAGGAAAATTAGGTCGCATTACAGTAGCTCGTGCTATGCGTCAGCGTTGGATTGAAAACCTACCAAACAAAGAATGGTGGAAATTGGATGCCAATCTTACGGGCGGTGAGCTGTTTCACCTCATTCACGAACTGGATTTACTCTGTTGGTTATTAGGCGATATTGAGGCTGTTTTTGCTCAAGCGGCTAATCAAGCGCATCACGATACGCCAGACAGCCGTGATGTGTTGCAATTGCTATTACGTTTTAAAAATGGCGTATTAGGTTCGCTCGAAATGGGCACAGCTTATCGATTACACCAATGGGGCATTCAAATTCATGGTGAAAACGGTGTGATTGAAGTCAATTTCTTTACCTCAAGTGTCACATTTAATTATCTAGATGGAAAAATAGAACACGTTGATTTATTTGATGAATTTGAGGCTGATTTATCTTTACGCGAAAGTGCAAAAGGCACACAACAATATAATGTGACCCATGCACCTTGCCAACTTTGGTTAAGCCGAGCGGCTGAAATTGAAGTGCAGAGCGTGGTGGAGCACTTAACGCAAGGAAAAACCAGCCCATTAAGTCTATGTTTAACTGAAGCCATCGAAGTTGCAGAAGCAGCGAAGCAATCCATGGTAACGGAAAAACAAATCTCAGTGAAAAAATAAGGAGTTTATTATGATGCGATATGGTGTTGTTGGCGTTGGCTATTTTGGTGCAGATTTAGCCCGTTTCATGAATGAATTTGATGATGCACAAATTACCGTAGTATATGACCCTGAAAATGGTGAAACCATTGCTCAAGAATTACATTGCGTAGCGGCAAAATCCTTAGATGAATTAGTTATGTCACCTGATGTGGATTGTGTTATTGTCGCCACCCCGAACTACTTACACAAAGAACCAGTCATCCTTGCAGCAAAAAACAAAAAACACGTTTTCTGTGAAAAACCAATCGCCTTAAGTTATCAAGATTGTGATGACATGGTGCGTGCTTGCGAAGAAAATGGCGTCACCTTTATGGCTGGCCATGTGATGAACTTCTTTAACGGTGTTCACCATGCCAAAGAATTAATCAATCAAGGTGTGATTGGTAAAGTGCTTTATTGTCATACTGCACGTAATGGCTGGGAAGAACAACAACCAACCATTTCATGGAAAAAAATCCGTGAAAAATCTGGCGGTCACTTATACCACCATATTCACGAATTAGACTGCGTACAATTCATTATGGGTGGTATGCCAAAAACCGTCACCATGGCAGCCGCGAATGTTGCACACAAAGGCGAAAAATTTGGTGATGAAGATGATATGATTTTTGTCACCATGGAATACGATGATAATCGCTTCGCTGTTCTAGAATGGGGTTCCGCTTTCCGTTGGGGGGAACATTATGTATTAATTCAAGGTGAAAAAGGCGCGATCAAACTGGATATGTACAATACCAAAGGCACCCTTCGTGTAGATGGAAAAGACACCTATTTCCTCATTCACGAAACCCAAGAAGAAGATGATGACCGTACCCGTATTTACAACAGCACAGAAATGGACGGTGCGATTCAATACGGTAAACCAGGCAAACGCACACCACTCTGGTTGAGTTCTATCATGAAAAAAGAAATGCGTTATTTAAACGACATTCTGCATGGCATGGAACCAACTGAGGAATTTGTAAAATTACTCACTGGTGAAGCTGCCCGTGCTGCTATCGCCACTGCTGATGCGTGTACCCGTTCTCGTTACGAAAACCGCAAAGTTGATTTAGCAGAAATCATCGGCAAATAAAATAACGTAAAAATTAACCGCACTTTGGTTGAAAAATCAAAGTGCAGTTGTTTTTTACATATTTTTGAAGAAACTTACGGCGATAACCGCTCTCTTTCCCATTTTCCATCATTGAATAAATAACAAATTCTGTCATGTAAGCGGCTTGGGCGCCCTTGCCAGAATTCGATGCGATCAGGAATCACAAGATAACCGCCCCAATGTGGTGGACGAGGCACATTCAATGGGTGTTTTGCTGCAATCAATGCGGCTTTCGCTAATAAAGATTTGTGGCTAGAAATGACCGCACTTTGCTCGCTGGCCCAAGCACCGATTCGGCTAGTATAAGGGCGAGTTGCAAAGTATTCATCTGATTGTTCAGGCGAGATTTTTTCGGCTTTGCCCTCAATACGCACAGAGCGTTCTAATTCAGGCCAAAAGAATGTCAGGGCAACGAAAGGATTATGTTCTATGGCACGACCTTTTCGGCTGTGATAATTCGTGAAAAAGACAAAGCCTTGTTCGTTCACTTCTTTTAACAGTACCATTCGACTTGTTGGTCGACCGTCTTCATTGACTGTCGCAACATTAACACCTGTCGGCTCATTGACTTTAGCCGTAATCGCTTCGTTGAGCCATTTTTCAAATTGTTTTATGGGATTGGGATCGCAATCATGCTGAGAAAGCGCCTGTTTGCAATAATCCTCACGAATATCATGTAAGTCCATTTTCTTTCTCCTTTTGCTTGAAAACAAAAAGCCCTTGCAACTGCAAGGGCTAGTATAGTCCGTTAATTATTTACCATCAACACTCACGCCATAAAACGCATCATAGCCAAATGGGCTTTGTACGTAGCCTTTTACGCGAGGGCTAAGTGGTGCGAAACCAACAGAGTGTGCAACTGGAATCCATGGCGCTTGCTCATGGAAAATCACTTGTGCTTTTTTATAAAGTGCCGCACGCTCATCTTTATTGGTTAAGCCAATCGCTTTATCTAATAAGGCATCAAATTCTGCATTTTTGAAACGAGCAAAGTTTGAGTTGCCAGCGTTAGCACTTGCAAGTAACGGAGAAAGGAAGTTATCCGGATCACCGTTATCGCCTGACCAACCAAAGATACCCGCCGTTAATTCACCTGCTTTAGCACGTTTTTGATAGTCAGCCCATTCAAACGTGACTGGATTTGCTTTTACGCCCACTTTCGCCCAGTCTGCCATCACAAGTTCAGCCATACGTTTTGGATTTGGGTTAGACGCACGTACCACTGGTTGAATCCAGAAGTCCGTTTCAAAACCGTTTGGATAACCAGCTTCTGCTAAAAGCTGTTTCGCTTTCTCTGGATCATACGGATAATCTTGGATTTCATCGTTATAACTCCAAATTGTTGGCGGTAGTGGGTTTTTCGCTGCAGTACCTGCACCTTGATAAACCGCTTCAATAATTGCTTTTTTGTCCACCGCATAGTTCAATGCTTGGCGTACTTTCACGTTATCAAATGGCGCTTTCTCTGTATTGAATGCGATATATGCCACGTTCAAACCTTTTTGTTCCAAAAGCTGTACTTTCGGATCAGTTTTCATTTTGGCTAAATCCGCCACATTCGGGAAGAGAATTAAATCACAAGAACCCGCTTGTAACTTCGCATAACGCGTCGTCGCATCTGGCACGATGCTGATGACCAAGCGATCAAGCGGTGTACGACCTTTCCAATAGGTTTCATTCGCTACGTATTGTGCCGCTTGGTCAGTTTTGTAATCCACAAAAATAAACGGACCTGTACCTACCGGTTTGTTATCGATCGTTTCTGGTTTACCCGCTTTCAGCATCGCATCTGCATATTCAGCGGAATAAATAGAGATAAAGTCCATTCCCAAGCTTGCTAAGAAAGTCGCATCTTTTTTATTCAAGGTGATACGAACGGTGTTGTCATCCACTTTCTCAACTGATTTTAATAAATCTGGGAATTTCATCGCTTTGAAATACGGATAAGTCCCTTTCGATACATTATGATAAGGATGGTTAGGATCTAACTGACGTTGGAAAGAAAAAACCACATCATCCGCATTAAAATCACGTGTTGGCGTAAATTCTTTTGTCGTATGGAATTTCACCCCTTTACGTAGATGGAACGTATAAGTTAAACCATCATCACTGATTCCCCAGCTTTCAGCCAAGGCTGGCTCAAGGTCAGTTGAACCTTTTTTGAATTCAACCAAACGGTTATACACTTGTTGTGAACTCGCATTGTAAGATGTGCCTTCCATTACCAATGCCGGGCTAAAGCCAAGTGGTGCTTTTGCCGTACAGTACACAAATGTGTTATTGCCCGAAGGTTTTGCTGTTTCTGCTTTCGCAGTTTCTTTTGCAGCAGAACCAGATTGATCACAAGCAGCTAAAAACAAACTCGCTGCAACAAGTGTTAACGTCGCTTTTAGTTTCATAAGTTGTCCTTTCTTTGTAAGGTAAGTTTCTCGCTTACCCAACCATCAATTGTGGTAGATTCAAATCCACCCTGTATCTAAAATTTTACTTAAGATATAAGCAAATCAAACTTTTACAAAATAAGAAAATGATCTTTCTTATAACAAATTAAACTAAGGTATTCAATATCAGCGTTTTTTCCGCAAATGATCCCCGTCTGTTTTGTGCAAATAGCTCAATATCCAAACTAATGCGATCGCAAAAACAGAAGTAGTCAGAAATGTGTAACTGAAAGCATGTTGTAATGCTTCGCCTTCGTTACCAATGAATTGACGGTATAATGTTAAAATAATAGATGCCACCGCAATACCAAAACCAATACCGACTTGTTGTACGATGCTCAACACTGTGGAACCCACGCCTCCTTGTTCTTGGGATAAATCGCCGACTGTAAGAGTATTAATCGACGTAAAAATCATCGACATACAGGCACCATACCACATCAAATTACATATAATCCACATTGTTGATGATGAGGAATCAAGCCATGACATAGAAACCGTTGAGCCAGCCATTAAAACTGACGATAAAATTAACGTGGTTTTATAACCTAGCATATTTAAAATATGCCCAATAAAGCGTTTAAATACGACGGACATTAGCGCAATAGGTGCAAGTAACCAGCCTGATACTTCAGCTGAATAGCCAAAGGAAAGTTGGAACATTAATGGCAATAAGAATGGCACAGCCGATCCAGAAAGACGGATAAAAATATTGGCTGCAATGCCTAATCGGAATGTTCTTGTATTGAAAAGAGATAACGGCAAAATAGCACGATCATTACCTTTCGCATAAAAATAATAAGCCATCAATAATGCCATACCAATCGCTAGTGCACTGTATGTGGTTATGCGATCACTATGACTTTCACCGAGTAAATCAAGCCCAAGCGTTAAACCCACTAAACCAAATGCAAAGAGTAAAAAGCCCGTCCAGTCTAACTTAGACGCATTACCCTTATGATTTCCCATCACTTTAGCCGCCGCCCAGAAGCCTAACATGCCAATAGGAATATTGATTAAGAAAATCCAATGCCATGACGTATGCACCACAAGCCAACCACCTAAAATCGGGCCAAGAATCGGACCGATGAGTCCTGCTGTTGCCATTAAATTCCAGGCATTAATTAATTGATTTTTCGGTACGGTTTGAATAATCGCAAGACGGGCAACGGGCATCATAAATGCCCCGCCAATACCTTGGAGAATCCGTGCAAGCACAAGGGTCTCAAGAGAAGTGGCCATCGCACAAGCGACGGAACCTAATACAAAGGTAAAAACAGCAGAGCGGAAAACAGTGAGCGTACCAAATTTCGCTGCCGCCCAAGCAGTTAAAGGAATAAATAAAGCAACGGCAAGAGAATAGGCGATAATCGCCATTTGCATTTCAAAGACAGGGGTTTGTAGATCTGTTGCGATGGTTGGTAAAGCAGTATTTAAAATAGTCGCATCCAAGCTTTGCATAAACAAAGCCATAGAAGCCACCCAAGCCAGCCCTTTATAATGCTGACGTTCTATTACTGTGTCTTTTTCCACCATTGATAAATAAACTCAGCGATCTGTTCAATATGATTAATATCTAATAAAGTGCGGTCAGTTTCAAGCGAATAATCTGTTGCTAAAGCCAACACGTTTTCATCTAATTCCGGCAACGGTTTTGTCATCTCTTGTCGATGCAATAGAATCTTTGGAATAGGTTCTTGTTTAAATCCTTCCACCAAAACTAAATCCGTTAAATGACAATCAAATTGTTGGCTTAAATAGGTTAATGAAACTGGCGCTTGAGGGGTTTCTGTCATCAATGCCCAGCGATTATCACAAGCCATGATAACTTGCGCGGAACCTGCCTCTTTCATGCGCCAACTGTCTTTTCCTTTTTTATCCACATGAGCGTTGTGATGGCTGTGTTTAATCACTGAAACACGTAGGCCTTTTTTAATTAATTGAGGAAGCAATTTTTCCAGCAATGTGGTTTTGCCACTACCGCTGTAACCTGTGATGCCAAGAAGAGGAAGGGGATTATTCATTGTAAAAACCTTAAGAAAAATGACCGCACTTGATAAAACAAAACCCCGCAGGACGGGGTTTAGCTATGAAAATCCATTAGGTGGAGAGAGTATAGCAAGGGGAAACAAAATAGCAACTTTCTCACTGCTATTGAATTATTTTAGGAATGTTACGCCTTGCACAATTCGTTTCGCTGCGGCAATTGGAAGCTGCCCGATAAAGGTTATTTCTTTATTGCCCATGACTTCACTGTAAATCGTGTAAGCCCCTTGTTTCCACGTGTTTTCTTTTGCATCAGTACTGTCAGCTTTGTTAACATAAAGCGTAAAAGTGAAAAGACCATCACTAAATAACGCATTTTCAATCACTTCACCATCCATCACATCTTGATTTTGACGAATTAAATCAAAACCTTGTGGTAACCAATCGGTTTTCCAATTGATTGAAAGCGATGATTCCTGTTTCCCTTCACTTAAAAGTGGCGGCACCGAGACTTTATTAAGGTAATCGGTTAAACCACGTAGACGATCATCGATATATAACGTCACCACGCGGAATTGATCCAATA
>CAUUXN010000029.1:0-16739 GCA_963548985.1 uncultured Haemophilus sp.
TTGCCCGAACGACCACAAAAGGTACGTTAAAGGCATGACAAACTTGCGCAATCGCTGTTGCTTCCATTTCTACTGCTGTCACATTGGGGAAATCCGCTTTAATTTGAGCAATTTTTTCTTCGCTATTAATAAAGCTATCACCTGAGCAAATTAAACCACGTTTTACATTTTGTCCTTGTGACTGTGCAATTTCATCGGCTAAATCGGCTAATTGTTTATCCGAAAGGAAAGCTGCTGGATTCGCAGGTAACTGACCTTTTTCATAGCCAAATGCCGTCACATCAGCATCGTGATAGCGGGTTTCATCGGAAATAACGATATCTCCTACCTTTAAGCCTTTTGCAACACCACCTGCTGAGCCGGTATTTAAAACCACATCCGGTTTAACCAATTGTAATAAAGCGGTAGTGCCAATAGCCGCGGCGACTTTACCAATCCCAGATTGTAATAATGCGACTTCTTTACCATTAATTTTGCCTTCAAAAATGACCGCACTTGCCACTTTTGTTTCTCTTTTATCTGTCATTAATTGGGATAAAATTTCCACTTCTTGTGCCATTGCACCAACAATCCCGATTTTCATTATTTTTTCCTTTCTTGTTCGAGTTTATTCACTAAGAAATCTAATACCGCTACGCCATAATCATCGTTATACAATGTACTCGCGGTGAGAACATATTTTCCGCCCACAACCACATAAGGGAACGTGAATACACCATATTCTTCCGTTAAATTAATGGCGTTATTCACATCTTCTTTTACTTCTTTGGAATGTACAACTTTATTAAATTCAGCTTTGCTGATCCCTTGTGAAATTATCCATTCTTGCATCTTATCTAATGACGATAATTCGGTATAACGTGCCTTTTCAGAGGTTTCAAATAACAACGTATCTGACAACTCGCCTACTTTTAAACGCTGTAAGGTATAAAATATTGTCGCTGAAAATTTTGCTTCATTTGTAGCAACCGGGTATTCATCTAATGCCACTTTATTAGGACGAATTTGGCTATAAAGCTGCAAGATGTCTTGGGCTGAAGAGCAAACTCGACAGTCATAATCAAAGAAAAACTGGATCGGAATTTTACGATCGTTTCTTTTAGCTTGTTCAATGGGTTCTTGATATGAAAAATAATCTCGACCGTCTTCGAACTGTGCCACATTCGCTGGTGGTAAGTGCGGTGAATTTTTGGCAGAAAAATCCTTTGCATTGACTTCACCGAATGCGACGTTCGTCACACTCAGCAAAATCATTGCAAAGGATCCTTTTAATAATTTATTCTGCCAAACTTTTTTCATAAATTAACCAATTGGTTCAATATAATCGACTAATAATTGGAGGTTTTGATTTCCACGAAACTCATTAATTTCTAACTTATAAGCAAATTTTGCCTGCTTAATCGATAAATCGGGATAATACCGAGTATCGATATTAAACGCAATGGCATCTAATAATGGGCCGCCATTTTTAGGCTCAACGAGCATTTTTAAATGATTTTGATTTTGTCCGATTGTTCGTTGCTCAAAAATTTTAAATTCACCATCAAAAACAGGCTCAGGAAAGGCTTGTCCCCAAGGGCCGCCAGATTTTATCACTTCTGCAGTTTCAATACTAAATTCATTTGCTTGAAGTTCGCCATCCGTCCAAATCACACCTTGTAATTGATCTTCATTTAACCAATCTTGCACCGTTTGATTAAAAATCTTTTGAAACTCAGGGAAGAAGCTTTCTTTGATGCTTAATCCTGCCGCCATAGCATGACCGCCAAATTTTAAAATCATATCAGGATGTTGGGAATGAATACGCTCTAATACATCGCGCATATGCAAGCCTTCAATTGAACGCGCAGAACCTTTTAAAATGCCTTCTTGATCTTGTGCAAAAGCAATAACGGGTCGATGGTATTGATCTTTGATTCGAGAAGCCACAATACCTAATACACCTTGATGCCAATCTGGCTGGAATAAGGCGATCCCCATCGGTAATTCATCAGAAAGTGCGGTAAGATTTCGGCAAATTTCTAAGGCTTCCAACTTCATGCCTTGCTCAATTTCTTTTCGAGCTTGATTTAAACTGTCTAAATCCAAGGCTTGAGCTCTTGCCTTTTGCATGTTTTCTGCAAGTAATAACTCCACACCGACAGACATATTATCTAATCGACCTGCTGCATTTAAACGTGGTGCAATCGCAAAGCCCAAATCAGCCGAGCAAAGTTTTTCGACTTCTCGATTAGCCACTTCTGCAAGAGCAATAATTCCTGGACGACAACGTTTCGCACGAATTCGCATCAACCCTTGATGAGCTAAAATACGGTTATTTTGATCAAGAGGAACGACATCTGCAATCGTGCCGAGTGCGACTAAATCCAGTAACTCAGTAAAATTAGGTTGTGTTTCAGCCGTAAAAATACCTAACTCGCGAAATTTGGCACGCAAAGCGAGCATTAAATAGAATGCTACGCCTACGCCAGCTAAACATTTTGAGGGGAAATCACATTGTTGCAAATTTGGATTAACAATGGCATCAGCATTCGGCAGTATTTCTGGTGGCAAGTGATGATCGGTAATTAACACCTTCACGCCATGCTCTTTTAAATACGCCACACCCTCAAAAGACGATACCCCGTTATCCACCGTCATCAATAACTGCACGCCTTTTTCCATTGCCATCTCAGCAACAGGTACACTCAAACCATAGCCTTGCTCAAAACGATTTGGCACTAGGTATTCCACATCAGTAAAGCCCAGCATACGCAAAGCTAATACTGAAAGCGCCGTACTCGTTGCCCCATCTGCATCAAAATCACCGACGATAACAATCTTTTGTTGCTGTTGATAAGCATCAACCAATAAATCTACGGCGTGTTGAATACCGTGTAATTGATTGGGATTCAGCATTGATTGCAAAGTGCGGTCTAATTCTTGGCTATTTTTAATATGGCGAGAACGATAGAGACGATCGAGTAATGCATTATCTGAAACAGAATTTCCGGCAGGAATTTCACGACGTTTGATGAGTTTTTTCACAGTATTTTGTTATTAAAAATGACCACTAAAGGAACATTCGATATGTGCTTTGATGATATGAATATTTTAAGGGCGTATATCATACGCCCTCACTACTAACAATTATTGTGCTGATTCTTGTAACACAGCTAATAAATCTTGAGGTTTTAAATATCCCCCAAGCATTTCACCTGTTGAAGTCACAATACTTGGCGTACCTTTCACACCAAGTTGTACACCTAAATCATACTGTTTTTTCACAATGTTAGGTGTTTTTAATTCTTTCGGTAAGTTACCTTTTTCTGCTTCGTTCAATGCAAATACAGGATCTTTCGATGTCCAAATTGCTTCCATTTGGCGAGCGGTTTCATTCATTCCAGCACGCGGGAATGCAAGATAACGAACAGTAATACCTAAATCATTATATTCTTTCAGTTGTTGATGAAGGATATGGCAATAATGACAAGTAATATCCATAAATACGGTCACAACATATTTTTCATTTTTTGCAGGATAAATGATCATTTCGCTTTTTAATGCATTCACTTTATCGGCTAAAAGTTTACCCGCTACATCAACTGGACCTTTATTTGTTAATTCATACATTTTGCCTTGCAAAACATATTGACCATTTTCGCTCACATATAAAATACCTTGATCAGTCACAGCTGTTTTAAGGCCTTTTACCGGTGAATCTTTCACCTCAATATTTTTCGCACCTAATGCCTGTAACTTCGATTTAATCTCAGCATCACTCGCCATTGCAGTGGCAGAAGCAGTGATTAAAAGTGCGGTCAGTAATTTTTTCATTTTTATTCCTAAATATCTAAACAACAAAGATTAGAATTATAAATGGATCGATGATTTGTGCAAGCTAAACTACCCAAAAAACTGAAAATGACTTATACTTCTGCCGCTTATAGAGGTTTATTTATTATGTTTGAAATTAATCCAATCAAAAACAAAATCGCCGACCTTTCCGAGCGCACTTCTGTGCTTCGGGGGTATCTTTGACTTCGATGCAAAAGTTGAGCGTTTAGAAGAAGTTAATGCCGAATTAGAACAACCCGATGTGTGGAATGATCCTGAAAAAGCCCAAGCGCTAGGGAAAGAACGTGTTTCACTTGAACAAGTGGTTGATACTATCAAGAATTTAGAACAAGGTTTAGAGGATGTTGAAGGGCTTCTTGAATTAGCCGTTGAAGCTGAAGATGAAGAGACCTTTAATGAAGCCGTTGCTGAATTAGACGAACTTGAACAACAACTTGCAAAATTAGAATTCCGCCGTATGTTTAGCGGTGAACATGATGCATGCGATTGTTATGTCGATTTACAAGCGGGTTCCGGTGGTACAGAAGCGCAGGACTGGACAGAAATGTTACTTCGCATGTACCTTCGCTGGGCTGAAAGCAAAGGCTTTAAAACAGAATTAATGGAAGTCTCTGATGGCGATGTCGCAGGTTTAAAATCCGCGACGATTCGTGTCAGCGGCGAATATGCTTTCGGTTGGTTACGTACTGAAACCGGTATTCATCGTTTAGTGCGCAAAAGTCCATTCGACTCCAATAACCGTCGTCATACATCATTTGCAGCAGCTTTCGTTTATCCTGAAATTGATGACGATATTGATATTGAAATCAATCCGGCTGATTTACGTATTGACGTTTACCGTGCATCCGGTGCGGGTGGTCAGCACGTCAATAAAACTGAAAGTGCGGTGCGTATTACTCACATGCCAAGTGGGATTGTTGTGCAATGTCAAAACGATCGTTCTCAGCACAAAAATAAAGATCAAGCCATGAAGCAGTTGAAAGCAAAATTGTATGAGCTTGAGTTACAAAAGAAAAATGCGGATAAACAAGCGATGGAAGATAATAAATCGGATATCGGTTGGGGCAGCCAAATTCGTTCTTATGTACTAGATGATGCGCGCATTAAGGATCTCCGCACAGGCGTGGAAAATCGTAATACACAAGCCGTACTAGATGGCGATCTCGATCGCTTTATTGAGGCAAGCTTGAAAGCGGGACTTTAATCATCTCTTTTATACAAAAAAGTGCGGTCAATTTTAACCGCACTTTTTTATTACACCTCTTCTTTTTCTTTCAGTTTATTCTTGCCTAACACTGCATCTTTCATCACCGTCAGCAATTCTTTTTGCACATGAGAAAGTTTTGGTTTTTCCGACTTTTCAAATGCCAGTGGGCGACAAAACTCCATAGCCTTAATGCCCAATCGAGCTGTCAATAATCCCACGCCGATCCCTTGTGCAGCTCGTGCAGAAAGTTTTGCGGTAATATCTTGCGAAAGCCAATCCATGCCTAAATCCTGCACAATCTCCGTTGCACCAGCAAAAGCAAGATTCACTAACACCATCCTAAGTAAGCGAAGACGAGTAAAATACCCTAATTCAATCCCATAAATCGCTGCAATTTTATTGATTAAACGAATATTTCGCCACGCAATAAAAAACATATCAATAATGGCTAAAGGACTGATTGCCACAATCACCGCTGATTCCGCTGCCATTTTAGTAATCAGTTTTTTTGCTTTTTTATCAAACGACTGCAACACAGTCTTACTAAATAAATGGGTAACTTCACGAGCAGAATAACTTTCATTCAACTGTTTTTCCCATTGGACAATTGCTGGATGTTGCGAATCCAATTTTAAGGTATCAGCAATCGATAAACACAAGGCTCTTCCTTTCTCACTATCCTGTTCAGAAAAAACGTGATGATTTTTAACCGCACTTTCACCTATTAATCGCTGACTTTGTTCTTGTAAATTCAAACGCTTTTTGAGTTTCACCAAACGTCGCCATTCTGCGATAATTTCAGATAAACCAAACAGTACAACGACAAAACTCACCAAGGCAAAAGCAAGATAAATCCATTGTTGATTTTGATAACTATCCCAAATCCATTGAACAGATTGCGCAACCGTCGCCCCTAAAAATAAAAGTGCGGTCAATTTCAAAGCCGTTTTCCAACCACTGGATTTAGGCTTCACAATTTGCTCAAATTGCTCGTCCAACAACTCCCCTTCTAAAGGTTCGTTATCAATGCTAGTTTCAACATTATGAAATTCTTGCTTAGGTAGAATTTCTTCCTCTTCGACTTGTTGGGATTGTGTGAAAATTTGTTTTGTCATTATTCTGTCCAATAAAAATAGAAACGGTATTTTACTTCGAATTTCTTTAGCAAATCTTAAATGGCTGAAATAAAAAAGCAATATTGACTAGAAAATAAAATGAGATACTATAGCCATTGTCCACAATTAGTTTATCTAATGTGTTAAGTTTTAACTGTTAACTAACTAGAAGGATCTTTTCATGAAGAAACTTATCGCCACTGCGGTGCTCTCCGCATGTTCCATGGCTTACGCCAATACCGACATTCCAAATTATAATACCGATTCTCATCTGTATGAATTCACTCAAACTTATGACTTAGTTGCGCCAAAAGGTTCACAAGGTCAAGCGAATCTGTGGGTGCCTTTACCGTTTAATGGCGAGTATCAACAGGTAAAATCTATCCATTTTGAAGGTAACTATTTGGATGCCTATGTAACGGAAAACAACAAATATGGGGCGAAAACCCTATTTGCTACTTGGGATAAAGATGCACAAAAACGCGATTTAAAAATCACGATGGTGATTGAAACCAAAGATCGTGAACCAATGGTTAAAGGTGCGTTGACGAATTACAAGCCACCAAAAGATGTTCACTATTCTGTTGATGTACAAGAATATTTAAAACCGACTCAACATATTAAAACAGATGGTATTGTGAAACAGTTCGCCGATAAGATTGTAGGCACTGAAACCAATCCATTGAAAAAAGCTGAGTTGATTCACCAATGGATCGTCAACAATATGGAACGTGATAATTCTGTTTTAGGCTGTGGTGATGGCGATGTAGAAAAAATTCTGACCACTGGTGTGTTAAAAGGCAAATGTACCGATATTAACTCTGTTTTTGTGGCATTAGCTCGTGCATCTGGTATTCCTGCTCGTGAAATCTTTGGTGTTCGTTTAGGTGCCGCAGATAAAATGGGTAAATATTCCAAAGGTGCATTCGGTAGCGCGGATGAGCATGGCGTAGCAAACGTAAGCGGTGGTCAGCACTGTCGTGCAGAATTCTATCTTGCTGGATTCGGCTGGGTGCCTGTTGATTCTGCAGACGTGGCAAAAATGCGTTTAGCAGAGAAAAAATCGGTTGAAGATAGCGATACGCAAGCTGTAGCTAAATATTTATTTGGTAACTGGGAAGCAAACTGGGTTGGTTTTAACCATGCTCGTGACTTCGATTTATATCCGCAACCAGAACTTGCCCCACTCAATAACTTTGGCTATCCGTATGCCGAAATCGGTGGTGACCCGTTAAATTCATTTGATCCAAAAGAATTTAAATATGACTACGTCTCTAAAAAGCTCTAATAAATCTTTTTGGGTTGCGATTGCCACCGCGCTAAGTGCTGCGGTGGCTTCAACCTTGTGCTGCATTGCGCCTTTGATCTATTTAGTATTTGGCGTGTCATCCACCTGGTTGATAGGCTTCGGTGAGTATGATTATTTACGCATTCCGATGCTTATCGTTTCATTATGCGCCTTTGCCTACGGCTTTTGGTTGCTAATGTTTTCCAAAAAAATCATTTGCAGCAAATACATTTCCCGTAAAAAGCTCATTGTTTTGTATTGGATTGTATTTATCGTCATGCTCTTTTTCTTAACTTATCCAACCATTTTACCGTGGATTTTAGAACTTTCTAATTAGGAACAAAAAATGAAGAAATTAACGACCGCACTTTTGCTTTCATTATTCACGTTCTCTGTCGCTCAGGCAGAAGAAATAAAGCAAGTTGTGTTAAAAGTAAATGAAATGAACTGCCAGCTTTGTGCTTATTTAGTAAATAAAGAGTTACGAAATATTGATGGCGTGATTTCCACTAAAGCCTCCATTAAAGATAGAACTGTGACTGTTGTAGAAGATCCGAAAGTTTCTGATGAGCAATTGATTAATGCGATTCACAAACTGGAATATACGGCGGAAGTGGTGAAGTAATTTAAGATTTGAATGTTTTTTATGATAAGGTACCCTCACCTTGCAGATTTAGACTATATTTTTAAAAATCTTAATTCTTTATTATCAAGTCTTTCTCTTATATCTGGGTAAATAACAGTAATCATACCTTCAATTCCTTTTCTTAAATAAGATTCAGATAAACTTAATGCCTTACATATATATTTGACTTCAAGTTCTGTTTTCACCCCTAATCCTCTTTCTCCTGGTGCCACATGGTAGAACCCCATGGGGAAAGAGTGAGCATTTGCTGATAACAGCTTATACCATAGCCTAAATTCTCTTTTATTAAATCCGCTTCGTTCTTCAATATCCTCCCTACTCAACATAAAAGCATTTTTCCCTTGTAAGTATCTATTTCGCTCCTTTTCGGGTAATGAATTAAAAAAAGAATCTTGTTGTATTTTATCTAAGATGAATTCTAAGCAATTTTCTTTATCATGGTGGAACTGGGTTGCTAAAGGCACTTCATTTAAATGCTCGAAGAGTTGTTTTCTTGAATAGTAATCATGTAAATCAAAAATATTTTTTCTAGTTTGTCTTTCTTCATTAGATACGTTATCAAAGCATAAATAAAACAAAGAATGATAACACTCCATTAAATTCCGTGTTAAACCAAATGTTGAAGCATAGTCCCAGTTTTCTAGGACATATTTTGTTGGAACATCTTGCTGAGTAAGTCGTTGTATGCTTTGAGCAATAACGCACATTCTTGCAAATAAAATACAAGCAAATGTCATTTGAAATCCTGTAGATTTTCTATAAGCACCCAATACAGAAACTTTTCTTGCTATTTTTAATGTTTTTGAAAATCTTTTGTAAAATTGTTCAAAATCTATATCATTCATAATATTTTCCCATAGAACCTAACTAACTCTGTTTTAAACAATAACAAAAGTGCGGTCAAAATTGACCGCACTTTTTTTGTCTTTAAGAATCGACTTATTTAATCACGCCACATGCCATACGTGGGCCGCCACCGCCAAGTGGAGCTGGATGATCTGAGTGGTTATCGCCGCCAGCGTGAATCATAATAGAGTGACCACGAACTTCATCTAATTTTTTAAGACGTGGTGCTAAAACAGGGTTAGTTGCTGTACCATCATGTAATACAGTTAAAGCCGGTAAGTCACCTAAGTGAGCATCATCTTGCCATGGGTAACCGTGTTGTTTTGCACCTTTAGGATCCCAGTGACCGCCAGCCGCTAAACCTGCTGTTAATTTACCGTCTTTTTCTTTTGGATCACAACTTGGATTTTCATGAATGTGGAAACCATGTAAACCTTCAGCTAAACCTTGTAGATTTGGTGTAAACACTAAACCATAATTTGATTCAGTAATGGTTACAGTCCCTACATCTTTGTTACCATTTGCAGGATCTAATTGTTGTACTTTTACTTCGATAGAAGGACCTGCTGGTTTTGCCATATGGTCATGTGCATTTGCCACGCCAGCAGCACAAATACCGCTGATTGCTAATGCTAAGAGAGTTTTCATTTTCATCATAAGCTCCTTTACTTTAGAAAGACTCAAATTAATTCTACCTAAATACCAATAAAAAAATAGTGGTTTATATTAAGTATTTGACAATTAAATTGATTTAATTTTTCTATCAATCAAACCTATCCGCCAATAAAAACTGCAAGACGGCATCCATTCTTAAATGCGGGATGCTTTCACCTTGTTGCAAAACTTGAGGTTCAAAGGAATCAAAATCAAAAGATTGTTTTGACCAGAACTCTGCATTAGGTAATTTACTTGGTACAGAACCTGGATAAAGCGTAATCAGTTCCTTATCTAAAGAACGCACACCTTGAATGGCTTTGATTTGTTTACCGTTTTGATTAACTAAAACTTGTTTTGTCGCTCGAATCGCAGCAATTGCCGTGTATTCTGTATCAATCCCTTCAAATTCAACATGACGACCGCCCTCTTGTACCAATTGGCGCATCAGACTAATTAAGTTTTGAATTTGATCTGTTGTGATATGATCAGCTTTTGTTGCCACAAACATGAGCTTATCAATATTGGGGGAAAACAAGCGATTAAGTAAATTGCGTTTCCCATAATGGAAATTTTTGAAAAGCTGATTAAGCCCTGTTTGCATATCGATAAAGGCTTGTTGACTATGATTTAGTGGCGTTAAGCAATCCGCTAAAATCACTTGGCGATCAAAAGTAGAAAAATAATTTTCATAAAAGCCTTTCACTACCTTATTACGATAATAATCATATCGCTTATTCAACACGGCAAAATAGCTATTGGATTTTGCTTCTCTTTTCAATTTTTGCCATTGTTCTTCTGATAAATGCAATAACGGGAAAAATTGTAATACAGGTGCACCTTCTAATTCCCCAGGCAAGACAAATCGGCCAGGTTGAATAAATTGCATTCCTTCTGCTTTGCAGGCGAGCAAATAATCGGTGTAAGATTTTGCAATCTGCGCTAAAACATCTTCATTGACGACCGCACTTAGGTCGAGTTTTTTCAGTTTATCCAACCAATCTTGCGCAAACTGTTGACGAATACCCGATGTAATTTTAGCTTGTTCAAGTGACCATTGTTGAAAATCTAAATTCAGCAAAGGTAAATCCAATAGCCATTCACCAGGATAATCAAAAATATCCAAATATAATGTACCACGTTCTTTAAAATGGCGAAGTAAGCCTGATTGGCGTTCAAAACGAATAGCCAGGCGTGTTTCACTCACTCCTCTGGTAGATTGGCACCATTGTGGAGGATTATTCATTAAATCATTGAGATTCGCTTCATAATCAAAACGTGGGATACTTAAATTCTGCTGAGGCACTCGTTTTACCGCTAAAATAGATTGATTTCGAGCAGCCTCAAATAAAGGAAGATGACCATTCCCCTCTTGATTAATATGTAACAATTGATTAATCAAGCTAGTAATAAAGGCTGTTTTACCGCTTCGACTTAGCCCTGTCACAGCTAAACGTAAAGTGCGGTCAAATCCACGATTGATTATTTGATTAATTTCCCGATTAATTGATTTAAACATATCCTAAAAATCCAATAACTAGCCATTTTTGCCAAGATATTTTACAATTCACTCAATTTATCACAAAACGGTCTTTAATAATAAAGCTATGTTACGTCGAAATGTCACTTTTTGTTTTTTATTGTGTGGGTTGAGCCAAATTAATCTGGCACAAGCCGCGCCAAGCATACCCAAAATGTTGACAGAAAACGGCTTAACATACTGCACGAATGCATCGGGTTTTTCCTTTAACCCGCAAACTGCTGACGCTGGCACCAGTATGAATGTGGTGACGGAACAAATTTATAACAAATTGTTTGATATTAAAGATCATAGTGCAGCGCTTGTTCCGGTGTTAGCACAATCCTATTCTCTTTCATCTGATGGTAAACAAATCCTCATTAATCTTCGTAAAGGGGTGAAATTCCATCGTACCCCTTGGTTTACCCCTACACGTGACTTTAATGCAGAAGATGTGGTCTTTTCGATTAATCGTGTTTTAGGGCATGATACTTACCTACCAACACTTTCAGATGATGTGGTCACCTATAAAAATCCACAATATAGAATCTTCCATGAGCAAGCCAAAAAGGTACACTTTCCTTATTTTGAAAGTATTAAGCTGAATCAAAAAATTAAAAGTATCACAGCAACGAATCCTTATCAGGTTAAAATTGATCTGTTTGAACCCGATGCCTCTATTCTTTCCCATCTTGCCAGTCAATACTCTATTATTTTCTCGCAAGAATATGCGTATCAATTAAGTGCGGATGATAATCTCGCCCAATTGGATACGCATCCTGTTGGCACGGGCCCTTATCAAGTGAAAGATTACATTTATAACCAATATGTTCGCTTGGTTCGTAATGAGGATTATTGGAAAAAAGAAGCTAAAATTAAAAATATCATCGTGGATCTTTCTACGGATCGTACGGGACGTTTAATAAAATTCTTTAATAATGAATGCCAAATTGCTTCT
Organism: uncultured Haemophilus sp.; assembly: GCA_963548985.1. Classification (GTDB taxonomy): domain Bacteria; phylum Pseudomonadota; class Gammaproteobacteria; order Enterobacterales; family Pasteurellaceae; genus Haemophilus_D. The sequence goes on from CAUUXN010000029.1 coordinate 12,071, forward strand.
TACCCTGAAGTTAGCCAACTCGGTTTATTAAGCGAAAAAGATGATCGCTATTATCTGCAATCTACAGATGGAATGAACCTGGCCTATTTAGCTTTTAATTTCCAAAAGCCATTAATGCAGGATAAAACCATTCGCCAAGCCATTTCGCAAAGTTTAAACCGTTTTAGAATTGTGCGAAATATTTACCACAACACAGCAACGGTGGCGAATAACATTATTCCTGAAATTTCTTGGGCTTCTGCAATTAATACGCCTGATTTTCCTTATGATTATCAGCCTGCAGAAGCAGAAAAAACATTACGCGATAAAAAACTCACGTTAAATATGTGGGTGATGAATGAAGAGCAAGTGTATAACCCAGCCCCAATTAAAATGGCGGAGCTCATTAAATGGGATTTAGCCAAAGCGGGCGTGGATGTTAAAGTACGGTCAGTCACACGTACATATTTAATCGAACAATTACGCAAAGGCACTGAAGATTACGATTTAATCTTAACGGGTTGGCTTGCTGGAAACCTTGATCCTGACGGTTTTATGCGTCCGATTTTAAGTTGTGATACGCAAAATGAAATCACGAATTTATCAAATTGGTGTAATCCTGAATTTGATAAGATGATGAATCGTGCGCTAGCGACCAATCATTTATATGAGCGCTCTAAAGCATATAACCATGCGCAAGATCTTATTTTAAATGAGTTGCCGATTGTGCCAATTGCAAACGTCAAACGACTTTTGGTCGCACGTGGCAATGTTAAAGGAATTGAGATGACTCCATTTGGTAGCATCAATTTTTCTACCTTGTATTTCATGAAAAATAAGGAGAAAAAATAATGCTCGTTTCAGCAATCCGTCATGTGATTTGGGTGACCATTTTATTATTGATTCTGTCCGTATTAAGTTTTGTGATTTTAATGCGAGATCCGCTCAATGCAGAGCTTGTCACAAATAACATTTATAGTGCTTATTATCATTACCTTACATCATTGTTACAGGGCGATTTAGGGATTACCTATAATGGTGGAGAATCCTTAAAAGATTTAATTTTTACGGTATTACCACCCACATTAGAACTCTGTTTTACTGCGCTCTTATTAGCTTGTATCTTAGGTATTCCTCTCGGCGTATTAAGTGCGGTCTATAATCAACGTGTTTTTTCACGTACATTGCAGAGTATATCCAATGTTGGTTTGTCTATTCCGATTTTCTGGTTTGCACCAATTTTACTTTATGTAGCAGCAATTCAAAGCTGGGAGATCGCAGCCATTGGGCAATATAATTTACTCTATGAAATCAAACCTATCACGGGTTTCCCTATTATTGATGTGTGGTTTGTAGATGTGCCTTACCGAACTAAAATCGTACAAAATGTTTTACAACATCTAGCCTTGCCTACATTAGTGCTTTGTATTCTGCCGACCATGGAATTTATCCGCATCATTCAGCAACGGGCTGATTACTTACTTCAACAAGAATATGCTAAAGCAGCAGCAACACGTGGTTGGTCAAAATGGGCGATTTTAAGACGTTATGTTTTCCGCAATACTTTTCCATTATTGATTCCACAACTTACGCGTGTATTTACCTTAGTGTTAACGCAATGTATGTTGGTTGAGACAGTATTAGGTTGGCCGGGAATTGGGCGTTGGCTCATTGATGCCGTAACCCAACAAGATTACAACAGTATTTCTGCCGGTGTAGTTGTAATTGGTATTTGTATCATTATTATTGATACCTTCGCCAAGTTGCTCATGTTTGTGTTAGATCCATTGAATAAGAAGGGCTGGTATGCAAGATAGAGAACCTGATGAATTTCGCGAAAGCACCTCCTTCTTTCAGATTTGGTTGCTTTTCCGTCAGAATCGCGTGGCATTATTCTGTTTCTATTTATTTTGTCTTCTGATTTTGACCGCACTTTTTCCTAAACTCATTATGCCTTATAGCGAAAGCATGGAGTTTGTCGGAGAAGAACTCATGCCGCCATCTTGGGTAGAAAAAGGTCGTATTGCTTTTTTCTTTGGTACCGATGATCTTGGGCGTGATGTACTCAGTCGATTAATTATGGGCACACAATATACTCTCGGTTCCTCTCTTTTAGTGGTCATTGCTGTGGCAATTATTGGTGGCGCATTAGGTATTCTTGCCGGTATGTCAGAAGGGATTAAATCTCGTTTCTTAGGCCATATTTTTGATGCGTTTTTGTCTATCCCCATTTTGTTGATTGCTATTATTATTTCTACGTTAATGGAACCGAGCTTAATAAATGCCATGTTTGCCACTATGTTGGCTATTTTGCCGTATTTTGTCCATGCGATTTATCAAGCGATTCAACAAGAACTAAAGAAAGACTATGTACTCTTACTGAAATTAGATGGTATTTCAAACTGGGAATTATTAAAAACTACAATCTTGCCAAATATTAGTGTCGTCTATACGCAAGAAATTTCTCGAGCATTTGTGGTCGCTATTTTAGATATTACAGCTCTCAGCTTTATTTCTCTAGGTGCACAACGTCCAATGCCAGAATGGGGCGCAATGATTAAAGATTCATTAGAATTAATTTATCTTGCACCATGGACAGTTTTATTACCGGGCTTTGCTATTATTTTCACCATTTTATTAAGCATTATTTTTACTAACGGATTGTGTAAAGCAATCAATAAATACTACGAGTAACCCATGGCGCTGTTAGATATTCGCAATCTTAATATTGAAATTCAAACACCAAACGGTCGCATGAAAATTGTGGACGGCGTCAATCTTTCGCTTAATGAAGGGGAAATTCTAGGGCTCGTCGGTGAATCAGGTTCAGGTAAAAGTTTAATCGCTAAAGTAATCAGTAATTCCATTAAAGATAACTGGATTGTCACCGCTGACCGTTTTCGTTTTAATGATGTTGAATTGCTTAAACTGACGCCGAATCAACGTCGAAAAATCGTTGGAAAAGAAATTTCAATGATCTTCCAAAACCCATTAAGTTGCCTTGATCCAAGCCGAAAAATTGGTAAACAGCTTATCCAAAGTATTCCAAACTGGACCTTTAAAGGCCGTTGGTGGCAGTGGTTTGGTTGGAAAAAACGTCGTGCGATTGAGTTACTGCACCGTGTAGGGATTAAAGATCACCAAGATATTATGGCGAGTTATCCAAATGAACTCACTGAAGGTGAAGGCCAAAAAGTGATGATTGCCGTAGCAGTGGCGAATCAACCTCGATTATTAATTGCGGATGAACCCACTAATTCTTTAGAGTCCATTACGGCATTGCAAATTTTCCGTTTGCTTTCAAGTATGAACCAAAACCAAGGTACAACAATTTTATTAGCCAGTAACGATCTTAAAAGTATCAGTGAATGGTGTGATAGCATTTCCGTCCTTTATTGTGGGCAAAATACAGAGTCTGGGCCAACCGACCAAATATTAGAAATGCCTCATCATCCTTATACGCAGGCATTGCTGTACTCTGTTCCGGATTTTAGTCGCCCCTTAGGTTTTAAAAGCAAATTAGGGACATTAGAAGGCACGGTGCCGATTTTGGAACAAATGCCGATTGGTTGCCGTTTAGGACCACGCTGCCCTTTTGCTCAGCGTGAATGTATTCAAAAGCCAAGCCGATATCGCATTAAACAGCATGAGTTTTCCTGCCATCATCCGATTAATCTTCGAGAACGGCAGTTTAAGGATAAAATTGCAACTTCACCGCTTACGCTCAATACCGAATCAAAAGGAAACGAATAATGCCATTATTACAAGTGGAAAATCTCAGTAAAACCTTTGATGAACCCGCCAAATTTTTTGGCTCGGAGCAGTTTTATGCGGTAAAAGACGTCAGCTTTACGCTTAACCGTAAAGAAACCCTTGCGATTATCGGTAAAAATGGTTCGGGTAAATCAACATTAGTGAAAATGATTGCGGGGATAACTCCCCCAGCTTCAGGAAAAATCTTATTTAATGATTTACCATTACAATTCGAAGATTTTCACTATCGTGCGCAGCATATCAGAATGGTTTTCCAAGATGCGAATTCAGCGTTTAATCCGCGTTTAAATATTGGCCAAGCCTTAGATGCACCACTGCGATTAATTACCGATTGGAATGAAGAGACTCGCAATGAAAAGATCTTTGAAACACTTTCGCTGGTGGGGCTTTATCCTGATTACACCAATCTTAAAATTAAACATCTTTCAGTCAGTCAAAAGCAACGGATCGCCTTAGCTCGTGCACTGATTCTTCAACCTGAGATCATTATTATTGATGATGCATTGAGTACATTAGATGCCTCTGTGCGTATTCAATTGCTTAATCTGATTTTAGATTTACAAGAACATTTAGGCATTTCCTATATTTATGTCGGACAAAATTTAGGCATTATCAAACATATTGCCGATCAAGTTTTGGTAATGGATGAAGGTGAAATTATCGAGTCTGGCACACCGAGAGAGATCTTTACCAATCCTCAAAATAACATTACTCGCCTACTTGTAGAAAGTCATTTTGGCCAATTACTTGATGAAAATGCTTGGCAAACAACCACTTCCTAATTCTCTGTCAAACAAGTTAGGCATGGACATCTCAAAAAAACGTCTTTAAAATTGACCGCTCTTTTCATTCTTCTTAACTAAATAGGAAAGCAACTATGCAAGCATTATTAAAACTCACTAACTTTGTGAGCAAA
>CAUUXN010000030.1:0-16641 GCA_963548985.1 uncultured Haemophilus sp.
CTGGTTACGCAGTACGTTTCAACTCTTTAACTAAAGAGCAACAACAAGACGTCGTCACTCGTACATTCACAGAATCGTTCTAAAACACGATAAAATTTAACCGCACTTTAGCGGGAACATAAAAATTATGAGCCTGATTTAAGTCAGGCTCATTTTTTATAGATGATATTTTTGGTAAAATTTAGCTAGATTTATTTTTTGGAAATTTATTTATGTCTGTTCTAGGAAGAATTCACTCCTTTGAATCCTGTGGCACCGTGGATGGTCCCGGCATTCGTTTTATTTTATTTATGCAAGGCTGTTTAATGCGTTGCAAATATTGCCACAACCGTGATACTTGGGATCTTGATGGTGGTCGCGAAATCAGTGTTGAAGAACTTATGAAAGAAGTGGTGAGTTATCGTCACTTTATGAACGCAACTGGTGGTGGTGTAACAGCATCAGGTGGTGAAGCCATTCTTCAAGCTGAGTTTGTTCGTGATTGGTTCCGTGCTTGTAAAGCAGAAGGGATTAATACTTGTTTAGATACTAATGGTTTTGTACGTCATTATGACCACATTATTGATGAACTGCTCGATGTAACCGATCTTGTTTTGCTTGATTTAAAAGAACTTAACGATCAAGTGCACCAAAATCTTATTGGTGTGCCAAATAAACGGACGCTGGAATTTGCGAAATATCTGCAAAAACGTAATCAACATACTTGGATCCGTTATGTGGTGGTTCCAGGCTATACAGATAACGATCATGATGTTCATCTGCTCGGACAGTTTATTGAAGGTATGACCAATATTGAAAAAGTCGAACTTCTCCCTTATCATCGATTAGGGGCCCACAAATGGAAAACCCTTGGGTTTGACTATGAACTCGAAGATGTATTGCCACCGACAAAAGAGTCGCTTGAGCATATTAAAAATATCTTAGAGGGATACGGACATACTGTAAAATACTAAGCGATAGTGTTAAACGGTAAACAGCAAGCTTCAGTAAGCTTTAAGGAGAGAAAAATGAAAAAATTAGCATTAACGTTTTTAGGTGTAGCCCTTTTAGCAGGTTGTTCAGCTGTTCAACCGCCACTTCCTCAAGAAGAGGTGAAACTAAGCCCACCTTCGAAAGATAGAATGGGTTATGCTCGCTTGGTAAAAGATAAAAATTATTACATTGATACCGATTCTATTTGGGTCGATAACCAAGATTTAAACCAAGTACATTTTGATGCGGTCGTAAATTTGGATAAAGGCTTATATGTGTATCCAAATGAGAAAAGACGTTATGCACGTTCTGTTCGCCAATATAAAATCTTAAACTGTAAGAACTACCATTTAACTCAAGTTCGTACCGATTTTTATGATGATTTCTGGGGCGAAGGTTTACGTGCTGCACCGAAAAAACAAGAGAAATACACAATCAGCTTAAAGCCGAATACAACGCTCTATGCGGCGGCACAAATCATTTGTGTGAACTCAGATAGAAAACCTTCTTTAGAGTTAGAAGGCTCAAAAGCGAAATAATCAATCAAAGTGCGGTTAGAAATAACCGCATTTTTTATATCCATAAAGCTGATGAGCAAACAATAAAAAACGGCCAATATTCATTAAATATTGACCGTTCTTTTTATCTCGCGATGAAAGATTATTTCACACGAGAAACGTATTCACCTGAACGAGTATCGACTTTAATCACTTCACCGATTTGAACGAAAAGAGGTACTTTCACCACAGCGCCAGTGCTTAATGTTGCTGGTTTACCGCCTGTACCCGCAGTATCACCTTTAAGACCTGGGTCTGTATCAATGATTTCTAATTCTACGAAGTTTGGTGGAGTAACGCTGATTGGTGCACCATTCCATAAAGTCACGATACAATCTGCTTGGTCTAATAACCATTTTTCTGCATCACCTACTGCTTTTGCATCAGCAGAGTATTGTTCAAATGTTTCTGGGTGCATGAAGTACCAGAATGCATCATCTTTGTATGAATAAGTGAAGTTAAGATCCATAACATCAGCAGCTTCAACCGAAGTACCAGATTTGAAGTTTACGTCTAATACTTTGCCTGAAATTAATTTACGAATACGAGTACGGGTGAAAGCTTGACCTTTACCTGGTTTTACGAATTCATTTTCAACGATTACGCAAGGTTCACCGTCTTGCATAAATTTTAGACCTGGTTTGAAATCACTGGTAGTATATGTAGCCATATTAAAAATATCCTAAAAAATAGAGATTGTTTGAAAGTGCGTATTTTAACCCGAAATATTGCGATTAGAGAAGAACAAAATTGGTTAGAAACCCTAAAAAATGCGATTTCTGATCCGAAAATCTTATTAAAAACCTTAAATTTGCCTGTTGAAGATTTTGGCGAGGACATCGCTGCTCGTAAACTTTTTGCTATGCGAGTGCCTTTGCCTTTTGTTGAAAAAATGGAAAAAGGGAATCCTAAAGACCCGCTTTTTTTACAAGTGATGACGGCTCAACAAGAATTTATTGAAGCGGAGGGTTTTAGCCAAGATCCTTTAGATGAGCAGCAAAAAAATGCCGTGCCTAATATTCTGCATAAATACCAAAATCGCTTGCTATTCATGGCAAAAGGGGGCTGTGCAGTCAATTGTCGTTATTGCTTCCGTCGTCATTTTCCTTATGATCAAAACCCAGGCAATAAAACCAGTTGGCAACAAGCAATAGACTATATTGCCGCACATCCTGAAATCGAAGAAGTGATTTTTTCGGGTGGTGACCCGATGATGGCGAAGGATAGTGAATGGGCGTGGCTATTAGAACGCCTTGAAAAGATACCGCACTTACAACGTTTGCGTATTCACTCTCGTTTGCCGGTCGTGATTCCAGAGCGCATTACGGATGAATTTTGTGATTTATTGCTAAAAAGCCCATTACAAACAGTGTTTGTGACACATATCAATCATCCAAATGAAATTGATGAAGAACTCGCTTTGGCTATGCAAAAACTGGCAGGCGCTAAGGTCACGTTACTCAATCAATCAGTCCTTTTAAAGGATGTGAATGATAACCCACATACATTAAAAGTATTAAGCGATAAGCTGTTTCAAGCAGGCATTCTGCCTTATTACTTGCATTTGTTGGATAAAGTGCAAGGTGCGAGCCATTTCTATATTTCAGATGAGAAAGCGTTACAAATTTATAAAGAATTACAGGCGCTCACTTCTGGCTATTTAGTACCCAAATTAGCTCGAGAAATTGGTGGAGAGCCAAATAAGACTTTATACACAGCGTAAGATCCGATAAAATACGATCCAATTTTTCACCGCACTTTTTGTGCGATCTTTAGTTTAGCAAATCGAGGTAATCCCGTGGATAATAAAAATCAACCTAACGACAATTCATCTCAAAATGAATTAGATTTAGGACTCAACCATTCTGACTCTATTACACCAAGAAAATCGGTTCAACAAAGTGGCTCAATTTTTGATAAAGCCAAAGGTTTATTTGGTAAAAAAGAACAGCCAGATACGCAATTCCATGTTCGTCGCGAACCAACTTTTGGCGCGGCAGCAAGCCAACCTTTTTCGCCTTCTCAAGCATTTCAAAGTGAAAATGCTGAACAGTCAGCGCCATCAAGTGCTTTCGGAAATCAAGAGCCAGTTGAAAATGTTCAAGTAGAAAACGTAGCGGAAGAAAAAGTGATTTTTGAAAATTCTCCTGCAGAAGAGATTGTAGAGGTAGAGGAAGTGACAACTCAAGCCGAAACAGTTGCACCGGCAGCCGCTGCAAGCTTGAAATCACCTGAAAAATGGAAGGTTCTACAAATGTTACCAGAAAAACATCGTCGTTTATTTATTGCGATTTTGGGTTTAGTGGTATTGCTGATCATTTTCTTCACCTTAAAACCAAACTCAGATACGGTGGAGTCTTTTGAACAACAAAACAGTAATGAAATTCCAGTTCAATTCCAATCATTGGATCAGTCTCAACCAGTTGAAACGACGATATTAGATAACAATAATACGGTAGCACCAGCAAAAACAGAACAAACAGCAAATGACGCTAAATCAGATACACCTCCAGCAATGGAATATGTAGGTGATAAAGCAGACGCCGCTAAATCACAAACTGCAGAGCCTGCGCAACAAACTGTTGCTCAACAACCAGCAACTCAACCTGCGCCAGTTAAACCAACTCTTGATGCAACAAGTAAAGAACCATTGCCAAGAACACTGCAGCCAACGGCAGAAAAACATACCGCAACGGTTGAGCATAAAGCAGAACCTCGTCGTGAACATACAGCTGTGGTTCAAGAGAAAAAACAACCTAAACCAGCAACTGAAAAAGTGACAGCTCAGCCGATTCAAACCGTGAAAAAAGAGCAAAGCAAAATTCAAGAAGCTAAACCTGTTGCGACTAAAGAGACTAAAGTTCAAATTGTGGAAGCGAAATCTGCAACCAACAAGACTGTGAAAGCTGCAGAACCAGTAGCTCAAACTGCTTCAACTGGTGCAACAAAAACATTAACTGTGCCACAAGGTGTTTCACTGATGCAGGTATTCCGTGATAATAAATTGAATATTGCCGATGTGAATGCAATGACAAAAGCAAATGGTGCAGGTAATGCATTAAGCAGCTTCAAACCTGGTGACAAAGTACAGGTTTCAGTGAACGGTCAAGGCCGAGTGAGTGAGCTTCGTTTATCAAATGGCGGCAAGTTCATTCGTCAAGCTGATGGTTCATACCAATATAAAAAATAATCTTTAGTGGGCGAGTAATCGCCCATTTTTCTAGCTGAGATTGTTTATCCTTGCTCATTTTATAAAGTGAGCAATCATAAACAACCCTTGATGGAAACAGGATTCATGTTAAAAAAAATAAGCGTAATTTTGACCGCACTTTGTCTTTCTGCTTGTTCACAAAATGTTGAATTAAGCAAACCCGCACCACAGAAAATGAAAGTACAAACCGTTGATAAAAAATCCCAAAAGGGTTCAGCGACGGTTTATTTGTGTAAAGGCAATAAAGAAGTGAGTGTGGTTCATACCAAGCAAAAACAGAAAAGTAAAAAAACACTCAGTCAGGTGACCGTAACTTTTAATGATGTAACTGAAAAATTGACGCGTGTGATTTCTGAGCGTGGTAGAAATTATGCGAATATTCGTTGGTATTGGCAGGAGCGAGATGACTTCAGTCAATTACAAACTAGCGTAGGTGAAGTGCTCGCAGAACGCTGTGTTAAACAACCAAGTGAATTAAAATCAGGCAAATAATTCTTTTATGGATCTCCAACGCGGCTTTGTGTTACATCGTCGTCCTTATAGTGAAACCAGTCTTTTGGTGGATTTATTCACTGAAGAAACGGGACGTTTGACGGTTATTGCAAAAGGTGCACGTGCGAAACGTTCGGCATGGAAATCTGTCTTACAGCCTTTTACGCCATTACTTCTTCGTTGGTCAGGTAAAGGCGCATTAAAAACGCTCACTAAAGCAGAGCCAGCGGCAATTACGCTACCTTTGCAGCAAACGGCTTTATACAGCGGGTTTTATGTAAATGAGCTGATTACTCGCGTGATCGAGCCAGAAACGGCCAATCCACAACTTTTTCAGCATTATCTTCAATGCTTAACAGGCTTAGCCACTCAACCACAGGTTGAGCCTACATTACGTCTATTTGAATTTCATTTACTTAAAATCTTAGGTTATGGTATCGATTTTTTGCATTGTGCAGGCTCAGGTTTACCAGTAGATGAATCGATGACTTACCAATATCGCGCAGAAAAGGGTTTTATCGCCTCGTTAGTAAAAGATAACTTGACCTTTTATGGTCGAGATTTACTCGCCTTTGACCGTTTGGAATTTACCGATGAGGCAGTCTTACAAGCGGCAAAACGTTTTACCCGCATCGCGCTTAAACCTTATTTAGGTGATAAGCCGCTGAAAAGCCGAGAATTATTTACACAAAACGTGCTTTATTTAAAATAACCCCTTTCTTTGATACAAATAGATTAAGACACCATCATGGCTTTACTTTACGCTCCACAAAAAAAACAGAAAAGCATACAAAAAATCATCGCTGAAATTCAGGATTTAGATTATCAAGGATTAGGCGTCGCCAAAATTCAAGGTAAAACTTGGTTTATTGAAAATGCTTTGCCAACGGAAAAAGTGGAAGCGGTAGTGACCGATGAAAAACGTCAATATGGATTAGCCACTGTACAAAAATGGCTACAAGAGAGTAATCAGCGTGTTGAGCCACAATGTACTTATTATGGGCGTTGTGGTGGATGCCAAGGCCAGCATATTCTTGTAGAAATGCAGCGTAAAGCGAAAGAGAAAGCCCTTTTTTCTCGTTTAAGTAAACTGCAAGCAGAGCCCATTCAATTAATGCCCATGATTTGTGGCGAACAATGGGCTTATCGTCGTCGAGTACGATTAAGTTTACTGTGGAATGCGAAAAACAAAACCGTTGAAATGGGATTTCGTCAGAAAAACTCTAATCAGTTAGTGAGTATTCAACAATGCTTAGTCGCAGAGCCTGCAATCAATCATCTTATCCCCAAATTGACTGCACTTTGGGCGCAATATTCAGCCCCGAAACAATTAGGGCATATTGAATTGGTTTCAGCGGAGAATGGCGTAGCTATGTTATTACGCTATAAGGGAAATTTAGCCGAAACTGACCGCACTTTGTTGCTCGAGTTTGCACGCGTCAATGCTGTGAATTTGTTTTTACAAGATGATCAAGGTATCCAACTTGTGCATGGTGAAATGCCTTATTATGCGTTAGATGATATTCGCTTATCTTTCGATATCCGCGATTTTATTCAAGTGAATACTCATCTAAATCAGCAAATGGTTATGACTGCTTTAGATTGGCTTAATTTGAATCAGGATGATCATGTCTTAGATTTGTTCTGTGGGATGGGCAATTTCACGTTGCCTTTAGCTAAACGCGTGAAAAGTGCGGTTGGAATTGAAGGTGTTTTTGACATGGTGCAAAAAGCTCAAGCGAATGCACAGTTTAACCACATTGAGAATGTTGAATTTTATCAAGCTGATTTAGACCAAGCTTTTTCAGAACAGCCTTGGGCAAAACAACATTTCAATAAAATTCTTCTCGATCCACCTCGCAGTGGCGCAGCATTTGCATTGAATGCTTTGTGTGAGCTTGGTGCAGAAAGCATTCTCTATGTATCTTGCAATCCTGCAACTTTAGTACGAGATGCTGAGATTCTTCGCGCTTTTGGCTATCGCATTATCAAAACCGCCATGATTGATATGTTCCCACATACCAGTCATTTGGAGTCGGTGACATTATTTATCAAATAAGGTGTAAATTCTGATAGAATAGTCAGACTTTTTTGTTGTCTTAAAAAGACAACTCGGCTGACAGGATGTTGCCGAGCCATATTCATCAACAAGGGGGTATTATGGTTGCAGTTCGTGGTTCTCACTTATCTAATCCACATGATTTTGTGATCGAACAATGGTGTTCGAGCCTTAAACTTGCTGCCCCCGTAGAAAAGTCTCTGATTGATGCATGGTATTATGCTCAAGCCAAAATAGCCGAACATGCTGAGCAAATGGAGAACGCCATTCTTACATTGCAATCTGGTGTGGAAATGGTGGAAATTCTGCATGAAATGAATATGGATAGCGAAAGCTTGCTCACCGCCATGTTATTTCCATTAGTGGCAAACCGAATTGTCGATTGGGACCAAATTCAAGAACATTTTGGCCCTAAAATCACCAAACTGCTTAAAGGTGTGGAGGAGATGGATAATATCCGTCAGCTCAACGCCAGTCATTCAGCTAATGCTTCTCAAGTGGATAACGTTCGCCGTATGCTCCTTGCAATGGTGGATGATTTCCGTTGTGTGATCATCAAACTTGCTGAACGTATTACGTTTCTTCGTAATGCGGAAAATCACTTTTGTGAAGAAGAAAAAGTATTGGCTGCCAAAGAATGTTCCAATATTTATGCCCCATTGGCGAACCGTTTAGGGATCGGTCAATTGAAATGGGAGCTTGAAGATTACTGCTTCCGTTATTTGCATCCAGAACAATATCGAAATATTGCCAAATTATTACATGAGCGTCGCTTAGATCGTGAACAGTATATTGCGGATTTCGTTGCAGAGTTAACTGGTTATTTAAAAGAAAGTATTGATCAGGTTGAGGTTTACGGTCGTCCAAAACATATCTATAGCATTTGGCGAAAAATGCAAAAGAAACATTTGGAGTTCAGTGGTTTATATGATGTAAGAGCGGTCAGAATTATTGTGCAAAAATTGCAGGATTGTTATACCGCGCTTGGTATCGTACATACCCATTTCAAACACTTACCAAAAGAATTTGATGACTATGTTGCCAATCCAAAACCGAATGGCTATCAATCCATTCATACTGTAGTATTGGGCAAAGGTGGTAAGCCGATTGAAGTGCAAATTCGTACCCAGCAAATGCATGATGATGCTGAACTTGGGGTTGCCGCACACTGGAAATACAAAGAGGGGACGACCGGTAGCCTTTCAGCTTACGAAGAAAAAATCACTTGGTTGCGTAAATTACTAGCATGGCAAGATGATATTACGGATTCTGGCGAAGTGATGGCGGAATTGCGCAGCCAAGTCTTTGATGACCGAGTCTATGTGTTTACGCCGAAAGGAGAGGTAGTAGACTTGCCAGCGGGTTCTACGCCGCTTGATTTTGCTTATGCGATCCACAGTGAAATTGGTCACCGTTGTATTGGGGCAAAAGTTGGTGGGCGTATCGTGCCATTCACCTATCAACTACAAATGGGTGAGCAAGTGGATATCATTACGCAGAAAAATCCTAACCCAAGCCGAGATTGGGTCAATCCGAACTTAGGCTTTACGCATACGTCAAAAGCGCGTGCGAAAATCCAAGCGTGGTTTAAGAAACAAGATCGTGATAAAAATGTTCCAGCTGGTAAAGAGCAGTTAGATAATGAACTTGCTCGTTTGAATATTACTTTGAAACAGGTTGAGCAGCTTGCTTTACCACGTTACAACTTAAGAAATCTCGAAGATTTATACGCGGGTATTGGTAGCGGAGATATTCGTTTAAATCAGTTAATGAATTTCCTACAAAGCCGATTGATTAAAGTGACGGCTGAAGAAGCAGATCAAGAAATTCTCCGTCATGTGGCGAGTAAAAGTGCGAATACTGCACAGCAAAAGGCGCAACAAAAAGCAGACCAGCAGCAGAAAAAAGGCTATGTGATTGTTGAAGGTGTCGGTAATTTACTGCATCATATGGCGCGTTGTTGCCAACCGATTCCAGGTGATGCCATTGCGGGCTACATTACGATGGGACGTGGCATCTCAATTCATCGCTGCGATTGTGAGCAATTTATTGAATTACAAGCAGCCCATCCTGAACGCGTGGTGGAAGCCCTTTGGGGAGATAATTACGCGGCAGGTTTCCATATTAATATTCGTATCGTGGCGAGTGATCGTAATGGTTTATTACGCGATATTACGACTGTACTGGCGAATGAAAAAGTCAGTGTACTAGGTGTTTCAAGCCGTGCGGACACCAAAAAACAAGTGGCAACGATGGATATGGAAATTGAACTGAAAAATGTCGAAAGTTTAAGCAAAATACTGGCCAGATTAGCGAAGTTAGACGACGTTATCGAAGCAAAACGTTTATAGATTACAACATAGGAACTTTTATGTATAAAACCACGGGATTAACCCATTTAATTAACTCCACAAAATATTCCTTACAAGGCTTAAAGAGTGCATTCAAAAATGAAACTGCATTCCGCCACGAATGTTTTCTTGCGTGCATTCTGATTCCGCTCGCATTTTGGCTAGGTGACACTAAAATTGAAATTGCCTTGATGATTTCATCGGTTTTACTCGTGATGGCAGTAGAGCTGTTAAATAGTGCGGTTGAAGCGGTGGTGGACCGTATCGGTACAGAACGCCACGAGCTTTCAGGTCGAGCTAAAGACCAAGGCTCAGCAGCGGTATTCATCGCCCTTTGCATTGTTGTCGTGGTTTGGGGAAGTATTTTATTTTTCTAAAGTGCGGTCAATTTGAAGTAAAAATTTCGGCTTATGTGTTTTACATAAGCCGTTTTTGTAGGTGAAGTCGGACAAGATTTTATTCCTCTACGTTTGCTGATATAAATAAGAAAGATTTTTGCATATTCATATCAACAGGAGGACGCTATGCCTACAGTCACAGCCTTAGGTGCGCTCATTGCGCTCATTGTCGCTATTTTCCTTATTTTGAAAAAAGTCTCACCAGCCTATGGGATGTTAGTTGGGGCTTTGGTGGGGGGATTAGTCGGTGGTGCGGATTTATCTCAAACTGTGAGTCTCATGATCGGCGGGGCTCAAGGTATCACTACCGCAGTCATGCGGATTCTCGCGGCCGGTGTATTAGCCGGAGTACTGATTGAATCAGGTGCGGCGAATACCATTGCTGAAACTATTACAAACAAGTTAGGTGAAACAAGAGCATTATTAGCATTAGCGTTGGCTACATTAATTTTAACTGCGGTTGGCGTCTTTATTGATGTTGCTGTGATTACGGTCTCTCCAATCGCCTTAGCACTTGCTCGTCGTACTGACTTATCAAAACCGGCTATTCTTTTGGCGATGATTGGTGGGGGAAAAGCTGGAAACTTAATGTCACCCAATCCCAATACCATTGCGGCGGCAGACACGTTCCATCTTCCTCTCACGTCAGTGATGATGGCAGGGATTATCCCCGCTATTTTTGGCTTAATATTGACGTATTTCTTAGCAAAACGTTTAAGAAACAAAGGTTCGCGCGTTTCAGCCCAAGAGGTTGTCACAGTTGAAACACAGAATTTACCCTCATTTTTGACCGCACTTGTAGCACCTTTGGTGGCCATCTTCTTACTGGCACTTCGTCCGTTAGCTGATATTAAGGTGGACCCTTTAATCGCTTTGCCACTTGGTGGGCTCATTGGCGCACTCTGTATGGGCAAGCTTCGTCAAGCCAATAACTATGCAATTAGTGGTTTAGGCAAAATGGCCCCGGTGGCGATTATGCTACTTGGTACGGGGGCTTTAGCCGGTATTATTGCCAATTCCGGTATGAAAGATGTGCTCATTGAAGGCTTAAAACATTCGGGCTTACCTTCTTATATCCTAGCACCAATTTCAGGTGCGTTAATGTCTCTTGCAACGGCATCAACAACAGCAGGTACAGCGGTTGCGTCGAATGTGTTTAGTTCAACGCTATTAGAGTTGGGTGTGAGTAGTCTAGCCGGTGCCGCAATGATTCATGCGGGGGCGACGGTTTTCGACCATATGCCACATGGTTCTTTCTTCCATGCAACTGGCGGTAGCGTGAATATGGATATGAAAGAACGCTTAAAATTGATTCCTTATGAAAGCGCCGTGGGCTTGATTATGACCATTGTGTCCACTTTAATTTTTGGTGTATTTAATTAGCTTAAGGAGAGAATATGAAAATTGTGATTGCGCCTGATTCATTTAAAGAAAGTTTAACGGCACTTGAAGTGGCTAATGCGATTGAAACAGGTTTTAAACGTATTTTTCCTAATGCTGAATATGTGAAATTACCGATGGCGGATGGTGGAGAGGGTACCGTGCAATCCTTGGTAGATGCCACTCAAGGTCGCCTGATTGAAACAGAAGTCACTGCACCGTTAGGCAATCAAGTAAAAAGCTTTTTCGGCTTATCGGGTGATGGTAAAACAGCGATTATCGAAATGGCGGCCGCATCGGGATTGCATCTAGTCTCGATGGATAAACGCAATCCTTGTCAAACCACCAGTTTTGGTACAGGTGAGCTAATTAAGCAAGCCCTTGACCTTGGCGTAAAACATATCATTTTAGGAATTGGAGGGAGTGCCACAAATGACGGTGGTGCAGGTATGTTGCAAGCGTTGGGCTTACGTTTATTGGATAAAAATGGTCAATCCATTGGCTTTGGTGGTGCAGCGTTATCCAATCTTGCTGAAATCCAAATAGCTGATTTAGATCCTCGATTGCAGCACGTGCAAATTGAAGTGGCTTGTGATGTGAATAATCCACTTTGTGGCGAACGAGGCGCTTCTGCGATTTTTGGTCCACAAAAAGGTGCGACACCTGAGATGGTGAAAGAACTCGATGCTGCATTAGCCCATTTTGCTAAAATTGCCGAGCGGGATTGTGGTAAACAAATTCAAGAACAACCAGGCGCGGGGGCAGCAGGTGGTATGGGCGGTGGTTTATTGCTCTTACCCAATGTGCAACTCAAAGCAGGCGTGCAGATTGTCTTGGATAATTTGAAACTTGCTGATCAAGTTAAAGACGCTGATTTAGTCATTACCGGTGAAGGTCGTATGGATGCACAAAGTATCTTAGGTAAGACCCCAATCGGTGTGGCGCGCACGGCGAAACAATTTAATAAGCCAGTCATCGCGATCGTAGGTTGTTTACGTGAGGATTATGAAGTGGTGTATGAACATGGTATTGATGCGGTGTTCCCAATTATCCATAATCTGGGTGATTTACCGACAATTCTCAAGCAAGGTGAGCAGAATTTAATCTCAACAGCTCAAAATGTGGCGAGATTATTGTCATTGAAATAAGCTTTTCATACTAAAGTGCGGTCAAAAATAATGATAAATTTGACCGCACTTTTTTATTTTATCCTCTCGGATGAAATTTTTCATGAAGGTGTTTCAAGCGTTCTTTAGCCACGTGAGTATAAATTTGCGTGGTGGAGAGGTCGCTGTGTCCGAGGAGCATTTGCACCACACGGAGATCCGCACCATGATTCACTAAATGTGTCGCAAAGGCATGACGAAGAACGTGCGGTGAAAGGGCATCCGTATCGATTCCAGCTAAGATAGCATAATGCTTTATACGATGCCAAAAGGTTTGGCGAGTCATTTGCTGAGCTCGTTGACTTGGAAAGACCACATCAGAGCTTTGCCCATTAAGTAAAATAGGGCGACCATAAAGTACAAATTGTCGCACCCAAAAGGCGGCTTCTTCTCCCATTGGTACGATGCGTTCTTTGTTACCTTTACCAATCACACGCACGACACCTTGTTGTAAATTCATATTCTCAATAGTGAGCGTGACCAATTCCGTGACACGTAATCCAGTGGCATATAGCAATTCCAACATGGCTTTATCGCGTAACTCGAGCGGAATTTCGACATCAGGTGTATTTAATAAATCCGTGACTTGTTGCTCGGTTAAATATTTAGGTAAGCGGCTTGGCAATTTAGGTGAGCTCAGTACGGCACTCGGATCATCCGTACGATATTTTTCACGATATAAGTATTGGAATAATTTCCGCATCGCGCTCAGCATTCGTGCAGTGCTGGTGGCTTTGTAACCTTGCTCTAAACGGCTGCCTAAAAATTGTTGCAGATCTAAGGGTTCGAGGGTTTCGAGAGATAAATTTTGTTTATCTAACCAATCACAAAGAGCAGTCAAATCGAGACGATAAGACTGCACGGTGTTTTCAGACAATCCTTTTTCGATCCAATATTCATTCAAGAACAAATCGACTAGCGTAAGGTTATTCATGTTTATACTCTATGTACCAAAAAGGCTTTCACACCACGTGGGGTAATAAACAAACCAATGAAGGCAAAGGCGGCCATTAAGCTGAAAGCATAAACTGGCGAAATTGGATAAAGAACGCCAGAAAGTGCGGTGAAAATCGCAATGGCGGCACATCCCGCCAAGGCATTGTATAAGCCTTGTAATTTTGCAATATGGGTTTGTGGTTGCGTGGTGATGTAACGCACGGTTGCGTAATGCCCGGCAACGTAAGTGAGGCTGTGAAAACATTGCAATAGAACGATTTCAACAAAGGTGTCGGCATAGCCGAAAGCGAGCCAACGTATGATAGCTGCGATACCAGTGAGATAGAAAAGGGCTGTAATGGTCCAGTTTTTAAATAATCGAGTGGAGAAGAAAAAGACCACGATTTCAGCTAATACACTGATTCCCCAAAATAAACCTGCATCGGAAACGGAGTGACCATTATTTGTCCAAAAGATGGTGCTGTATGAGTAATAAGCCGCATGCGATCCTTGAATCAGTGCAATAGCAATAAATAAACGAAGTGTCGTTTTATTTTTGAGTAAGCCTAAAAATCCAACAGAATTTTCGACCGCACTTTGTGGCTCATCTTGTGGCATTGGATTAGGATGAAGTAATTGCACAATGCTATAGAAAATAAGGATGCCCGTAATCATCCATGTGATGTATTGCTCACCAACCATCCCCGCTAAATACCCAAACACCATCACGCCGACAACAAATGCAAAGGAGCCAATCAAGCGTACTTTGCCGTAATCTAAATGAATTTGTTGTTGCCACGTACTGGCGAGGCTATCGCCAATTGGCATCCCCGCCGCATTCACCATGGAATACAAGGCAAGTCCAATAAATAATAACCAGAAGTTATGCGACATGAGCCCGATTAACGCCATGGTGACAGCGCTGGCAACAGCTAAGTAACGTAAGCCATTCACTAAAAGAGAAACGCGTTTTATTAAGCCTGAAAATAAAATACTGCCACTGAAACGGAAAATATAACCACAGGCCAGCAATAAACCGATGCTTTCTTCACTATAAGATTGCGTTTTCAACCACGCAGGGAAAAGGGGAAGAAATACACCGTAGGCACAATAGTAACCAAAAAAGCTCAGGGTGAGCCAGGTAAAAGGACGAACTTGCATTAGAATAATTTTTCCATTTCTTGTGAGCGTGCCACACAGGCCTGCATTGCTTGTTTAATGGTGTCGTTAAATTGGTGTTGATTGAACACATTTAATGCGGCTGCGGTGGTACCGCCTTTTGAGGTGACATTTTCTCGTAAAGTAGAAAGATCCGTCTGTGGATTTTCAGTCACCAACTTCGCTGAGCCTAACATAGCTTGTTGTACCAATTCACGAGATTGCTTTTCATCTAAGCCCATTTCTATTAAGCTTTGTTGCATAGCCTCTAAAAATTGGAAGAAGTAAGCAGGGCTACTGCCTGATGCAGCGGTGACAGCATGCATTTGATCTTCATTCTCCACCCAAGTGGTTTTTCCTACCGCAGAAAGCAAATTTTCCGCAAAACTGCGGTCAGTTTCAGGCGTGTTTTTGTCCGCAAATAAGCCTGTCATACCTTCACCCACTAAGGCTGGCGTGTTTGGCATGACGCGAACAATGGATTTTGCTGTTGGGATGAGCTCGGCTAATCGAGCAGTCGAAATACCCGCAGCAATAGAAATGATTAATTTATCAGAAAAATCAACCGCACTTAATGGCTTGCAAACATCGGCTAGTACTTGTGGTTTAACCGCAAATAAGACTACTTGAGATTGTGTGATGGATTGCTCGTTATCCGTAGAAACCGTGACGCCATATTGAGCAAAAAAAGCACGTTTCTCTTCATTAGGATCATTCACAATAATTTTATCGGCTGGATAACCTTGTTTTAATAGGCCTAACACAATCGCTTGTGCCATATTGCCACCACCGATGAAGGCAATTAATTTCTGTTGCATCATTTTTTCCCGTGAGTTTATGGGCTACAATGTCGCGTATTTTACCCTATTATGAAGGAAGTGTTACGATGTGGTTTAAAAATTTAATGTCATATAGGCTGACTAAGCCCTTAGATTGGGATCTTAATGAATTGCAACGCCAGTTGTCAGATTGTGAATTTCATCCTTGTGGCTCACAAGATCAAAGCAAATTCGGTTGGGCGAGTCCCTTGAAAGACAGCGAATTATTACATTTTTCAGTGGGTAAACACATTTTGTTAGTTGCAAAAAAAGAAGAAAAAATGTTGCCGGCGAATGTGGTGAAACGTGAATTAGATGAACGCATTGAAAGCCTTGAGCAAAAAGAAAATCGTAAATTGAAGAAAACAGAAAAACAAACGTTAAAAGATGATGTGGTGATGAATCTACTGCCGCGTGCATTCACTAAAAACCAGCAAACATCTGTGTGGATTGATACGGAGAATAACCTTGTTCATGTCGATGCGGCATCCAGTAAACGTGCAGAAGATGCCTTAGCATTATTGCGTAAATCACTTGGTTCGTTACCCGTTGTGCCGTTGGCTTTTGCGAATGAATCTTCGACCATTTTAACGGATTGGATTGTGCAGGAAAAAATCCCGCATTGGTTGGTGGCGTTAGAAGAGGCTGAATTGCGTGGAAGCCAAGAAGACAGCGTGATCCGTTGCAAAAAACAGCCTTTAGAAAATGAAGAGATTCTCGCGCTTTTACAAGATGGCAAAAAAGTGGTGAGCAAGCTCGCATTAGAATGGGAAGATACGCTGACTTTTGTATTTAATGAAGATTGCACGCTCAAACGCTTAAAATTTGCTGATGCGGTGCGTGAGAAAAATGCGGATATTTTAAAAGAAGATTATGCGCAACGCTTTGATGCTGATTTTGTATTAATGACGGGTATTTTATCTAAACTGACCGAAAACTTACTCGATGAATTCGGTGGCGAGAAAGTCAGATTAGGCTAGTTTTAATCATGAAATAAAAAGGCGAACATCATGTTCGCCTTTTGTTTGTTTAAAAGTGCGGTCAAATTTCCGCACGTTTTTGATTAATGTGTGCTTGTACTGGTTGTCGTACGGTTTGCACGTTTACGATCGTTTTCCGTTAAGAGTTTTTTACGGATACGGA
>CAUUXN010000031.1:0-16557 GCA_963548985.1 uncultured Haemophilus sp.
ATCGTATTGATATCGACTTATCACCAAAAACCATCATTTACATTTTATTGGCGACTGTCGTGTTAATCGTGATTTCCTTATATCACTTTGTGGCAGCAGCGCCTATTTCTGCTGAACTTGCCGTATTATTAGTGGTGGTTTGTACGCTGCTTGCGGTGTTAATTGGTTTCTTTGTTGCTGCCGCATCGGGTTATATGGCTGGACTTGTGGGCTCTTCTTCTAGCCCTATTTCTGGTATCGGTATCATTTCTGTTATCGTGATTTCACTTGTTTTGGTGACTATCGGTAAAAGCAGTGGTTTATTTGAAACAACGGACGGTCAAAAATTCTTAACCGCATTGACCTTATTCACGGCATCTATCGTTTTAACCACTGCAACCATTTCAAACGATAACTTACAAGACTTAAAAACCGGTCTTTTAGTGGAAGCAACTCCTTGGAGACAACAGGTTGCATTGATTATCGGTTGTTTCGTGGGTGCATTAGTCATTGCACCGGTATTAGAAATTCTATACCACGCTTATGGTTTCACTGGCGCATTACCACGTAATGACATGGATCCTGCACAAGCGCTTTCAGCACCACAAGCAACCCTTATGACTACCATTTCACAAGGTATTTTCACCAACCATTTAGAATGGACTTACATTTTAACTGGTGTAGGTTTAGGTATTGTGTTGATTATTGTGGATGCATTCATGCGTAAAACCAGTGACAGCCGCTTTGCCTTGCCGGTATTAGCGGTGGGGATTGGTATCTACCTTCCACCATCAATCAATATGCCGGTTGTAGTCGGTGCAGTAATGGCATGGTTTATCACCCGTCACATTAAAAACTATGCAAAACGCACTAACGATACCGAAGTGGAGAAAAAAGCAGAACGTTTCGGCACACTTTTCGCTGCGGGTTTAATTGTGGGTGAAAGCTTGATGGGCGTAATCTTAGCCTTCATTATTGCGGCGTCTGTTACATCAGGTGGTTCTGAAGATCCATTAGCCTTAGGATTAGAAAATTGGGATAATATTGGCGAATTACTTGGTCTTGTCGTATTTATCTTTGGTATCTTTATTTTCGTTTCTCGTGTATTACGTGCGAAGAAATCGAAATAATGGATTAAAATAGGCTGTCCTCGGATAGCCTATTTTTCTAGGAGCTTAAGGTGTCAACGCAATCCCCTTATCTAAAAGCAATTATCATCTTCCCATTGGTTACACAGATAATAGGTAGCATTATTGCTTATGTCGCTTTCGGAATGGACTACTGCAAAGAAGGTAACTTCGATGCCGCATTATTTGGTTTCTTTCTAACATTCTGGCCACTCACCGTGCCAGCAATAATCAACGCTTACTTTGCTAAATACCGCGGCTATCTACGTCATCAGTGGAATAAAATTCTCATTTTTTCATTCATCATTCTTTTTTGTTATTGGAGTATCGGCAATCTTCTCATCGCACAAAATACCCAATATCTGACTGACCGTGTATTATTCGTCTTAGAGGGTTCTGTTATCCTGGCAATCTATACGACAGTCTTCCTCTCCTTGTTATTACCGAAATCAAAGTAGAGAATAAATATGCAATTATCTCAATTTCTTCTCGATCAAGTCCGCACGCTTGCCAATGAAGCGGGAAAACATTTGGCTCGTTTTTACCAACAGGATGTGGCAATACAAACCAAATCGGATAACACACCTGTTACAGAGGCGGATTTATTTGTCAGCCAGTTTTTAATTGAAAAACTGAGCGCTCTTTTCCCCGACATCCCTGTTCTTTCTGAGGAAAACTGCAATATTCCCTTTGAACAACGCCAAACTTGGCAAACCTATTGGTTAATCGATCCCCTTGATGGCACACAGCAATTTATTGATCACACGGAGCAATTTTCGGTGTTGATTACACTCGTGCGAAACCATCAACCTGTACTGGGTGTTATCCATTTCCCTATTTTGAATATTACCTATTACGCCATGAAAGACGCTGGAGCATTCAAACAAAGTGAAAAAAAGATAACACGCTTACAGCCACGAAAAATCGATCTCACCAAACCGTTAAAAATCGCCGTAGGCGCCACCACCTCACAAGAGAAAGTGCAGTCAATTTTAGCAAAGAATTTAGCATGCGAATTTACAGTGGTTGGTTCAAGTAGTTTGAAAAGTGGTTTGGTCGCAGAAGGGACGGTTGATTGCTATGTTCGCCTCGGCAAAACCGGCGAATGGGACACTGCAGGCGCTGAAATCTTATTAGCTGAAATCAATGGGGGAATTTTCGATCCACAATTTCAGCCACTCACCTATAACCAGCGTGAAAGTTTAATTAATCCAAACTTTGTGATGGTGTCAGATAATACACAAAATTGGGCATCTGTCTTTCAATTTAATTGATTGGTTCGATTGGTAAAGTGCAGTAATATATTGCATTATTTAAAAATACTACTCGGAACAATAAGGAATAATATGCAAACTAATAATAACTGTATCGTGATTTTTGGTGCTTCCGGTGATTTAACGCACCGTAAACTCATTCCAGCTCTTTATAATCTCTTCAAATTTGGTCGTTTAAACAAATTTTCTGTATTAGGTGTCGCGCGTTCAGAATTAAACGATGAGACTTTCCGTGAAAAAATGCGTGAAGCGTTACTTGAAACAGAAGAAACCACTCCAGAAACGCTAGACGCTTTTTGTAGTCATCTCTATTACCAAGCGGTAAACACATCTGATGCTGCGGATTACGGTAAATTAGTCCCACGTTTAGAAGAATTACATACTAAATATCAAACAAATGGCAACACCCTTTACTATATGTCCACGCCACCAAGCTTATATGGTGTAATTCCAGAATGCCTCGCGGCCCATGGTTTAAACGAAGAAAAAGACGGTTGGAAACGTATTATTGTCGAAAAACCTTTTGGTTACGATGAAAAAACAGCACAAGAACTCGACGTCCAAATTCATCGTTTCTTTGAAGAACATCAGATCTATCGTATCGATCATTATCTTGGTAAAGAAACCGTACAAAACTTGCTTGTTTTGCGCTTCTCGAATGGCTTATTCGAACCACTTTGGAACCGTAATTACATTGATTATGTCGAAATTACGGGTGCCGAAGCCATTGGTGTAGAAGAACGTGGTGGCTATTATGATGGTTCTGGCGCAATGCGTGACATGTTCCAAAACCACTTATTACAAGTTTTAGCCATGGTTGCCATGGAACCACCCGCAATCATCAATGCGAACTCAATGCGTGATGAAGTGGCCAAAGTCATGCATTCTTTACGTCCATTAACGCAAGATGACGTTGAGCACAACTTAGTGCTTGGTCAATATACTGCAGCGGAAATTGATGGCAAAGAAGTTAAAGGCTATTTACAGGAAAAAGGCGTTCCAGCTAACTCTCGCACTGAAACCTTTATGGCATTACGTTGCGAAATCGAAAACTGGCGTTGGGCTGGCGTACCTTTCTATGTGCGTACAGGTAAACGCTTACCGGCACGTGTGACAGAAATTGTGATTCATTTCAAAACTACACCACATCCGGTATTCAGTCAAAATGCGCCTGAGAATAAATTGATCATCCGTATTCAACCTGATGAAGCCATTTCAATGCGCTTTGGTTTGAAAAAACCAGGTGCGGGCTTTGAAGCCAAAGAAGTCTCAATGGATTTCCGTTATGCCGATTTAGCCGATGAGCAAGTGCTCACGGCTTATGAACGCTTATTGCTTGATGCGATGAAGGGCGATGCCACACTCTTTGCGCGTACGGATGCGGTGCACGCTGCATGGAAATTTGTGCAACCGATTTTGGATTACAAAGAAGCTGGTGGTCGAATCTACGAATATGAAGCGGGCACTTGGGGACCGATTGCAGCCGAAAAACTCATTGCGAAAAGTGGTCGCGTATGGCGTAAACCAAGCGGTAAAATGAAGAAAAAGGTTTAGTCATCAATATCTCGCCTTCTTCAATAAATAGAAGAAGGCTTATCACCGAATAGAGAGAAACAAACATGAACACCATCACCTTCCCAACGGCTCAACACGCTGTTGAAAAGATCGCCCAAGAATTTGTGATTTATAGCCAATTAAATCATCCCGTACATATTTCCCTTTCTGGTGGTTCAACACCTAAGTTGTTATTTAAAACCTTAGCCAAAACGCCTTATGCGAAACAAATTAACTGGAAAAATCTGCATTTTTGGTGGGGTGATGATCGTATGGTTTTGCCGACCGATTCAGAAAGCAACTATGGCGAAGTGCAAAAACTCTTATTCGATCATATTCAAATTCCAACGGAAAACATCCACAGAATTCGTGGCGAAAATGAACCGCACTTTGAGTTAAAACGCTTCGAAGAAGAATTAAGTGCGGTCATTCCAAACGGTGTTCTTGATTGGATCATTTTAGGTATGGGGACTGACGGTCATACCGCTTCTCTCTTCCCACATCAAACTAATTTTGATGATGAAAACCTAGCTGTCATTGCCAAACACCCTGAAAGTGGTCAAATTCGCATTTCTAAAACAGCCAAACTCATTGAACAAGCCAAACGCATTACCTATTTAGTCACTGGCGAAAGCAAAGCAGACATTTTAAAAGAAATCCAAACGACTCCTGCAGAGAATCTGCCTTATCCCGCAGCAAAAATTAAAGCAAAAAATGGCGTGACGGAATGGTATTTGGATAAAGCGGCGGCGAAATTGCTATAACAAGTTGAGTATCAAATACCATAGGATTGCAAAATGATAGACTACAAAGTAAATGAACCAATTTCAGTTAAACAATTTATTGAATTGTTAAATAAAACAACGCTCGGGGCACGCCGTCCGTTAGAGGATGAAAAACGCGTCGCGGCAATGTTGCATCATGCGGATTTATTAGTCACCGCTTGGGATGGTGAACGATTAGTGGGTGTGGCACGTTCCGTGACGGATTTTGCCTACTGCTGTTATTTATCTGATTTAGCGGTTGATGAGCAATATCAAAAACAAGGTATCGGCTTGCAGTTAATTGAACACACTAAACAAGCCTTACATACACAAGCCAAAATTGTGCTTTTATCTGCTCCACAAGCAGTAGATTATTATCCGCATATTGGATTTACTCAACATATGAGTGCATGGACGAAGAGTTAATTTATTAGAATGATATGGAGACAAAAATGAAAAAACTGTTTGTACTACTTACTTCAACGTTGTTATTTGCTTGTTCATCTGGTCCATCTTTAGATCAGTTAGCGGCACAAATGCCAAAAGATAATCGCTCAGTAATGCTTCAAGTTCCAGAAGCAGGAAACCCAGTTTCAAATGGAATGCTTGTAGCAACGATTAGAACCGCAGGTGGTACTTCAGGAAAACGACTCGTATCTCTTTTAGCTACAGATAATTTACATATTGGAATTGCAGGGAACAGTCAATCTGTGAATAAAGCAGTTGCTATGTATGGACTAAATAATGCAGAAAAGGTCGGCAAGGATGTATCTTTATACCTTGTTGGAGATAGTCAAAGTGATAAAGCAGATCTAGAAAAAGCCGCAAAAGCGAAAAATGTCGAAATGCATTACATTATGCAAAAATAAGATATAGATACATCAGATGCGGAGTGACTTAATGTTGAATTTAGATAATAAAAAATTTGTTGCTGTTGAAAACACCGAAAATGGTGAAGTGAGTAGCCAAACAGAATTTCATTACCATCAACAAGGTAAAATGATTTGGGCTGAATATGGTGGCGGTGAAATTTTAAAAGGCTTTTTAATTGGGAAATGGATTGACGATACTCAAATTGAATTTACGTATCAACATTTAAATCAATCTCTAGAAAATCGTTTGGGGCGTTGTTGTACCACATTTTCTTTAGAAGAAAATAAACTCATCGGTCATGAACAATGGCAGTGGCTAGACACGTTAGAGCAAGGCAGCTCTTTAATTAGAGAAATTTAAAAGAAGTTTTGCTGTAGAATATCAGAAACAAGGTATCATCTTGCAGTCGATTAAACACACTAAACAAGCCGTACATCCACAAGCCAAAATTGTGCTGTCATCCGCTCCACAAGCGATAGATTATTATCCGCATATTGGAGTTACTCAACATATGAGTGCGTAGGCTAAGAGTTAAAAAACGCTTGGAAAAGTGACCACACTTTTCCGTAGCAAGAAGATGGATTACTGATAGCGCACGCTTCATAGCGTGTGCTTGTAGATAAAGGCACACGTTGGGAAACGTGCGCCATCGTAGGGTTTCATCAGGGAATAACATAAAATGAAACTTAAAAAAATTGATTATTGCGAACTAAATCCCAAACAAAAAGAAATTTATAATTTCCAAAAACTAGCGGGAATATTGGCTGATTATGGCTTTAATTGTATTAAATTATCTGATGACTGGAATGGTGCTGATTTTCTTGCATATCATAAAGATCACAATGAAACTTTAAGGGTTCAATTAAAAGGTAGATTAACTATTGCTAAAAAATATCTTAACAAAGGTTTGCACATCGCTTTTCCGATAAAACAGCAATGGTGTTTAATTGAACATGACATACTCGTAGAACTTGTCAAAACTCACACTGAATGGAAATGGGAAGATGAAGGTATTCGTCATCCACCAACAGTTCCACAAAAATTACTATCTTTATTAGAAGAATACATGATTTCTTAAAAAACAGGAGCAAAAAATGTCAGTAAAAGGCGACATCGGTGTTATCGGCTTAGCCGTAATGGGGCAAAACCTCATTTTAAATATGAATGATCATGGCTTTAAAGTCGTGGCATATAACCGTACCACTTCAAAAGTGGATGAATTTTTACAAGGTGCGGCAAAAGGCACCAATATTATCGGCGCATACTCTTTAGAAGATTTAGCTTCTAAATTAGAAAAACCACGTAAAGTGATGTTAATGGTGCGCGCGGGTGATGTGGTGGATCAATTCATTGATGCTTTATTGCCACATTTAGAAGAAGGCGACATCATTATCGATGGCGGTAACTCAAACTATCCGGACACAAATCGTCGTGTAAAAGCATTGGCTGAAAAAGGCATCCGCTTTATCGGTACCGGTGTTTCCGGTGGTGAAGAAGGCGCGCGCCATGGGCCTTCTATCATGCCGGGTGGAAATCATGAAGCATGGCCATATGTTAAACCTATCTTCCAAGCAATCTCTGCTAAAACCGAACAAGGCGAACCTTGCTGTGACTGGGTTGGCGGTGAAGGCGCTGGCCACTTTGTGAAAATGGTTCACAATGGTATCGAATATGGCGATATGCAATTAATCTGTGAAGCTTACCAATTCTTAAAAGAAGGTTTAGGCTTGAGCTATGGCGAAATGCAAGCTATCTTCGCAGAATGGAAAAAAACTGAACTTGATAGCTATTTAATCGATATCACCACCGATATTCTTGGTTATAAAGAGGCTGATGGTGAACCATTAGTTGAAAAAATCTTAGATACCGCAGGCCAAAAAGGGACAGGTAAATGGACGGGTATCAATGCATTAGATTTTGGTATTCCATTAACCTTAATCACTGAATCTGTCTTTGCTCGTTGTGTATCTTCATTTAAAGATCAACGTGTTGCCGCTAACCAATTATTCGGCAAAACAATTCAACCAGTTGAAGGCGATAAAAAAGTGTGGATTGAAGCAGTACGTAAAGCATTATTGGCGTCTAAAATCATTTCTTACGCACAAGGCTTTATGCTGATTCGTGAAGCCTCTGAACAATTTAGCTGGAACATCAACTACGGTGCAACAGCATTATTATGGCGTGAAGGTTGTATTATCCGTAGCCGTTTCTTAGGTAACATTCGTGATGCATATGAAGCAAATCCAGATTTAATCTTCTTAGGTTCAGATAGTTACTTCAAGGGCATTTTAGAAAACGCATTAAGCGACTGGCGTAAAGTAGTGGCAAAATCGATCGAAGTAGGTATCCCAATGCCTTGTATGGCATCAGCTATTACGTTCTTAGATGGCTATACTTCAGCACGTTTACCGGCAAACTTGTTGCAAGCACAACGTGACTACTTCGGTGCTCATACTTATGAGCGTACCGACAAACCACGTGGTGAATTCTTCCACACCAACTGGACAGGTCGCGGTGGTAACACAGCATCTACCACTTATGATGTGTAAGTAAAAAACTCGTGATAAACTCGCCGCACTTTGTTCGCATAAAGTGCGGTTTATTTTTACCTTATTTTGGAGAAACCTATGTTATCTCAATCACGCTTAGATAAAATTTCAGAAATGGAAAACCTTCTTAATGAAGCAGAGAGTTTCTTAGCCGACGCAGAACAATTTCTTGAAAAATGGCAGGCTTTCTTACCAAAAATGAAAACCTTAGAACACTATTATTTTGATGGTGACTGGCGAGAAGATTATCAAGCTTATGAGGACGGTAAAATCCCAGAGGATATGCCTTGTGGTGTATTAAGTGAAGATTTAGTATTTAATGCGAGTACAGGACACCATGGATTGGCGATTGAATATTTGAAAGTGATTGCGAAAGTATTAGATCAAGCTAAAGATTAATATTCAATATATTTAATTGTTCAAAAAAACATCGAAAAACGCATATTTTTGAACTTTCATTCATATCCGTTTGTCTTATGGAGTACTATCAATATGGATAGTTTTATATGTTAAACACGGAGAGATCCTATGAAATTAATTGGAAAATCACTTGTTATCGCGATGACTATTATTTCCCTTGCTGCATGTGGAAATATGAACCGTACACAAAAAAATACAACAGCTGGTGCAGCTATTGGTGGTGCAGCAGGCTATATGCTTGGTGGTAATACCGCGACCACATTAGGTGGTGCCGCATTAGGTGGCGTAATCGGTAGCCAAGTCAATAAATAGTCAAAAAAATAACCGCACTTAATAAGTGGCGGTTATTTTTTTATTATTTCTCATCTGTTTTTTCTGTGCTTGGTTTACGGCGTTTACCAATATTTTTCGTATCTTTATGACGTAATTTGGCTTTCTTCTTCACCTCTGATTTTTTCTTTTCTTCACGTTTTTCTTTAATACGCGCCTTTTGCTTTTTAGACATGGATTTTACTTCACCATCTTTTGGTGGTTTAGTGCGAGGTTCTAAGCCTTCTAAAATCCGTGCTTTCAAAAGCTCTTCCGTATAACGTTTTATTTTACCGAGCAATTTATAATCATGGGCTTCAACAAAAGAAACAGCTGTGCCCTTTTTCCCTGCACGAGCCGTACGACCAATACGATGTAAATAGGTATCTGCACTGTAAGGTAAATCGAAGTTCATGACATGTGTCACATCATCAATATCAATCCCACGAGCAGCGACATCAGTAGCCACTAACACAGTAACAACACCTGATTTTAATTTATCAATGGCATTATTACGTTGTGTTTGCGCCATATCGCCTTCTAAATAAGTAGAACGAATACCGCGTTTACGCAAAGTCTCAGAAAGCTCACGCACATCTTCTCTACGACGCACAAACACAATGCCGCGACTCACGTTCTCGGTTTCGATAAAACGCGCAAGCAACTTGATTTTATGTTCATTGCTGTCGGCATGATAATACCATTGGTTGATTTTCTTGCGCTCACGACGACTTGGTTCTGCATCGATTTTTACCGGATCATTTAATAAACGATCTGCAAAATCGACTAATAACTCCCCTTCTAATGTGGCAGAGAAAAGAAGGGTTTGTTTACGCCAACGCGTTTCAGCGGCAATTTTCTCCGCATCTTGGCCAAAGCCCATTTGCAACATGCGATCTGCTTCATCAAAAATCAGCATTTCTACTGCGCGACAATCAAAGTTTTCTTCTTTGATGTATTGCAATAAACGCCCCGGTGTTGCCACCACGATATCCTGATTTGAATTAAATACTTCCCCATGATTTTGATACGCCACACCGCCAGTAATGGTTGCAATCTTCAAATGCGTGAATTGCGCCAACTCTTCCGCTTGCTTTGCAACCTGCATCGCTAACTCACGGGTTGGCGTTAAAATTAAAATGCGAGGTGCCCCTGGTTTACGACGTGGATAATCTAATAAATGCTGAATTGCCGGCAATAAAAATGCGGCCGTTTTACCAGTACCTGTTGGTGCAGAACCGAGCACGTCACGTTCTTCCATAGCAGCAGGAATCGCTTCTAATTGGATGGCGGTTGGACGGGTGTAGCCTTTCTTTTCTAAGGCTTTTAATAATTCGGGGGAAAGATCGAATTCTTCGAATGGGGATAAATTCATTATTTTGCGTTAATTTGTTAAAATTGGGGCTGATTATACCTGAAAGTGCGGTCATTTTCCGCAAGATTTTATGAGCAGCTTTACCTTCAAACAATTCCATATTAATCAACAACATTGCGCGATGAAAGTCGGTACGGATGGCATTTTACTTGGCGCTTGGGCGGATGTGTCTGATTGTCAGCGTATTCTTGATATGGGGACTGGCACAGGCTTGGTTGCATTAATGCTCGCCCAACGAAGTCATGAGTATTGCCAAATTGAAGCCGTTGAACTTGATGCCCTTGCAGCACAACAAGCACAAGAAAACTTCCAGGCTTCGCCATGGCACAATCGCCTTCATTTAATACACCAAGATGTGCAAACTTATTGCCAACAAACAGCACATCAATTTGATTTAATTGTGGCTAATCCGCCTTATTTTGCGCAAGGTGTGGAATGTAAAAATGACGAACGAGCACTTGCCCGTTATGTTCAACAAAGCCATTTAGATTGGTTAAATTGGGCGGCGAGTTGTTTATCCGAAAAAGGAAAAATCAGTTTTGTCTTGCCTTATGAGGCGGGGAAAACATTGATAAATTCAACCGCACTCTGTTGCATTAAGCAGACTGATGTCATTACAAAGACAGGGAAAGATCCACAACGGATATTACTCACGTTTAGCCGAGAGCATTTACCACAGGTAAAAGATAGCTTGGTGATTTATAACGAAAACAATCAGTACACAGAGGAATTTATTGCGTTGACGAAGGCATTTTATTTGAAAATGTAAGGGCATATGACTATGCCCTTTTTTATTGATGTGATTAGTGACTTTCCGCTTTGACGAGTTTCGTCCAGTTGTAATAACCATATAATGAGTTAAGTAAGTAAGCACTATACATTAAGTACATCGCTGGCTGCTCTGCCCAAAGTAAAATGGAAAGCACATTTAAGACAATCCACAATAACCATTGCTCACGATAACGCAAAATCATCAATAATTGTGCCGCTACGGTGATAATCGTGGTTAAACCATCTAATCCTGTAGAACTCCCGCCCGCTGCTTTTAAAGCCTGCACAAAGCAGAATGTCCCAATCCCAACACTCACGAGTAAAATTGCCCAACCTTTTGGTGTTAAAGCTTTTGCAATTACACTTTCACTGCCATTATCGTTTTGCATGTGTTGTTTCCACATAAAATAACCGATAAATTGTGATGGAATATACACATAGAGCACCGTATTCATTTCGCCCAGGAAATTGTTTCCCCATGCGACATAAAAATAGGTGTAAGCAAAAATAAGCCCAAAGAAATAGTTGCTAATTTTTCCTTTACTCACCAATACTACACAGAGAATACCTGCAATACCCGAAATCATGCCTAATGGGCTATCTGGCGCAAGAACATAAGCAATAATTTGCGCGGCAAGGAAAATAACCACCCATACCACTTCAAAAGGCTTCCAACCGGATAAAAATTCTTCTTTAAGTCGTTCTGTCCAATTCATGGAACACTCCTGTTTTATAAAAAGTACGCCATTTTTACACCGCACTTTTTTAAAGTAAAGCATAGCGAGTATTTAATTTGATTATTGTGAGATAAATCACACTTTATTTTTCATACTTTTAGATGGCCATGCCTTGCTTTCCCTTATAATCAGACTACAATATCGCCCCATTTTAAGAGATTCATTAAGAGGAAGATGATGTCATTTGCAATCGGTCAACGTTGGATTAGCGAAACAGAAAATAGCCTCGGATTAGGCATGATTACAGACTTAGATTTCCGTTCAGTTACCCTTCACTTTCCCGCCACAGATGAAACCCGAATTTATGCGGTGGCACAAGCTCCCTTAACCCGAATTGTATTGAATAAAGGGGAACAACTTCATCACCAGGCAGGTTGGCAAGGTGAAGTTCTTGATGTTCAAGAAATGAATGGTCTCTTATTTTATTTAGTCAAAAATGCGCAAGGCGAAGACGTTATCGTCAATGAAAAAGAACTTTCTCCGATAATTTCTTTTAGCCAAGCGAAAGATCGCCTCTTTTCATCGCAAATTGACCGCAGTGAACATTTTGCGTTGCGTTATCAAACTCTTCTACATCAACAAGCTCAATTCCAATCGCCTTTGCGTGGATTACGAGGCAATCGTGCGGGTTTAATTCCTCATCAACTTCATATCGCGCAAGAGGTAGGAAATCGTGTCAATCCTCGTGTACTCTTAGCGGATGAAGTGGGGTTAGGTAAAACCATTGAAGCAGGGATGATTTTGCAAAACCAGCTTTTTACTGAAAAAGTACAACGTGTATTAATTATTGTACCTGAAACCTTGCAACATCAATGGCTTGTTGAAATGCTTCGTCGTTTTAATTTACATTTTTCATTATTTGATGAAGAACGTTGTGAAGATTTTGCCGAACAAGCGATCAACCCATTTAGTACAGAAAGCTTAATTATCTGTGCATTAGACTGGTTGAAAGCCCATCCCAATCGTGTACAACAAGCTATTGAAGCTGAATTTGACTGTTTAATTGTCGATGAAGCGCATCATTTAGCTTGGTCTGAAAATGCGCCAAGTGCCGCTTATTTATTAGTAGAACAATTAGCGAATGCTATTCCATCTGTTTTATTACTCACCGCAACGCCTGAACAACTGGGTTTGGAAAGCCATTTTGCACGTTTACGCTTGCTTGATCATGAGCGTTTTTACGATTATCAAGCATTCTTGAAGGAGCAAGAAAACTATCAGCCTGTTGCGGATGCTGTGCAATCTTTACTCTCAGAGAAGTCGCTAAGTGCGGTCGAAAAAAATCATATTTCTGATTTACTCAATGAGCAGGATGTCGAACCATTATTCAAAGCTTTAGCCTGTCATAATGATGAGGAGAAACAAGCTGCGCGACAAGAACTCATTCAAAATCTCATCGACAGACATGGCACAAGCCGTATTTTATTTCGCAATACACGCCAAGGTGTAAAAGGTTTCCCGCATCGGGTTTATCACCAAGTAACGATTGATGCGACTGAGGGTGATGAAAAAATTCATTGGTTAATTGATTTTCTAAAATCACACCGAAATGAAAAAATCTTAGTCATTTGTAAAACAGCACAAACGGCAATTCAACTTGAGCAAATTTTACGAGAAAAAGAAGCCATTCGCAGTGCCGTTTTCCATGAGAGAATGTCGATTATTGAACGAGATCGCGCGGCGGCTTATTTTGCAGATACTGATAATGGCGCACAAGTTTTACTGAGTTCAAGCATTGGTTCTGAAGGCAGAAATTTCCAATTTGCTTGTCATCTCGTACTCTTCGATTTACCGGAGAATCCTGACTTACTTGAGCAATGTATCGGCCGTTTAGATCGTATTGGGCAAACACGAGACGTGCAAATTTATGTCCCTTGCCTAGCAGGTTCTGCACAACAAGATTTAGCCCGTTGGTATCATGAGGGCTTAAATGCCTTTGAACAAACTTGCCCTATTGGTATGGCATTGTTTGAACAATATGAAACTTTATTAAAAGTGCGGTCAGAAAATAAAGCAGATTTTGAGCAACTCATTCTCCAAACACAAAAACAAGAAAAAGCATTGCGCTTAGCCTTAGAGAAAGGGCGTGATCGTTTGTTAGAATTAAATTCTAATGGTGGTGAAAAGGCACAACGACTTGCGGCAGAAATCGCTCAAACTGATAATTCACCACAATTAGTCGATTTTGCACTGAATTTATTTGATATTATTGGTGTAGAACAAGATGATTTAGGTGAAAACAGCATTGTCATCACGCCAACGGGCACCATGCTTGTTCCCGATTTTCCAGGATTAAAAGAAGAAGGTGTCACAGTAACTTTTGACCGACAACTAGCCCTTACTCGTGAGGAATTAGAATTTCTTACCTGGGATCATCCAATGATACGTCAAGGCATTGATTTAATCGCTTCTGGTGACATTGGCAAAGCATCGATGGCATTATTAGTCAATAAACAGCTGCCTGCTGGCACGCTGTTGGTTGAATTGATTTATATGATTGAAAGCCAATCACCAAAAGGTTTGCAACTGAATCGTTTTCTTCCGCCTACGCCTGTTCGATTATTACTGGATAGCAAAGGAAATAATCTAGCCGGACAAGTTAATTTTGATACATTGCAAAATAAACTTAAGCCGCTAAGCAAAGACATTGCGAATAAAATGGTCAAAATGGCTCGTCCAAATATTGAGCAATTAATAAAAATAGGCGATCACAAAATGACTGAAATTGCACAAGCTAAAATTTGCGAAGCCAGTAAATTAGCCGATCAAACATTGAGCTCTGAGCTTAATCGAATTATTGCCTTGAAAGCTGTGAATAAAAATATTCGTCAGGCAGAAATTGATGTATTAGAAAAACAACACGAGCTTTCTCTGGAAGAGTTAAGTAAAGCAAGCTGGCGATTAGATAGCCTTCGGGTAATAGTGACAAACAAGGAATAATATGGCACTTATTGAATACCATCCCCCTTTAGAACCGTATTTAGATATTATCTACCAAGATAATCATATCTGCGTGGTAAATAAACCAAGCGGTTTACTTTCAGTTCCTGGCAATCAACCTGAATACTATGACAGTGCTATGAGCCGGGTGAAAGAGAAATTTGGATTTTGTGAACCCGCACACCGTTTAGATATGGCCACTAGTGGGATTATTCTGTTTGCATTGAGTAAAGCAGCAGATAAAGAGTTGAAACGTCAATTCCGTGAACGTGAGCCAAAAAAATATTATCAAGCATTAGTGTGGGGACACTTAGAACAAGATAATGGGGAAATTAATCTTCCAATGATTTGTGATTGGGAAAATCGCCCACGCCAACGCATTGATTTTGTTTTCGGCAAAAGAGCGGTCACGTTTTATGAAGTTTTAGAAAGATTACCGACTAACTGCACTCGAGTGAAACTGACACCAATCACAGGACGTTCACATCAACTACGTTTACATACACTCGCACTAGGACATCCTATTTTAGGTGACAAATTTTATTCTCACCCACAAGCTAAAGCGATGTCGCCTCGCCTATGCTTACATGCAGAAGAACTTACGATTACGCACCCTATCACAGGTGAAAAAATGACATTTAGAGCTGAAGCTGAATTTTAGGAAAGCAAGATATAAAAAAGGCTCACATTAGTGAGCCTTTTCATTTTATAACAAATTATTATTCCGCTGCTGCTTCTGCAACTTCTGGACGATCAACTAACTCAATGTATGCCATTGGAGCGTTGTCACCTGCACGGAAACCACATTTTAAGATACGGGTGTAACCACCTGCACGTTGAGCAAAACGTGGACCTAATTCATTGAATAATTTCGCAACAGTTTCGATGTTACGAGTACGAGCGAATGCTAAACGACGGTTTGCAACGCTATCTTCTTTTGCTAATGTAATTAACGGTTCAACTACACGACGTAATTCTTTAGCTTTTGGTAAAGTTGTCTTGATGATTTCATGACTAACTAAAGCACTTGCTAAGTTACGGAACATCGCTTGGCGATGGCTGCTATTACGGTTTAGTTGACGACCACTCTTACGATGGCGCATGATCTTATCCTTCTCAGAAAAATCTTAACCTATGACCAAACTAGTCTTCAGCAATACTTGCTGGTGGCCAATTCTCAAGGCGCATACCAAGTGACAAGCCACGTGAAGCGAGAACGTCTTTAATTTCAGTAAGAGATTTCTTACCAAGATTAGGCGTTTTTAATAACTCAACTTCTGTACGTTGTACTAAGTCACCGATATAGTGAATTGTTTCTGCTTTCAAACAGTTAGCAGAACGAACTGTCAACTCTAAGTCATCAACAGGACGTAATAAAATCGGATCAAATTCCGGTTTTTCTTCCTTGACTTCAGGTTGACGAACATCACGCAAATCAACGAATGCATCGAGTTGCTCTGCTAAAATTGTTGCTGCACGACGAATTGCTTCTTCCGGATCAATAGTCCCGTTAGTTTCTAACTCGATAACTAGTTTATCTAAGTCAGTACGTTGTTCAACACGTGCTGCTTCAACATTGTAAGCAATACGGTCAACCGGGCTATAACAAGCGTCTACTAATAAACGACCAATTGGACGATCTTCATTTTGTGAATGAGTACGAGCAGATGCAGGTACATAACCTCTACCACGTTGAACACGAATACGCATATTAATAGATGCGTTTTCGTCTGTTAAGTGACAGATTACATGTGATGGATTAACAATCTCAACATCACCATCGTGGGTGATATCTGCTGCAACAACAGGGCCAATTCCAGATTTATTTAATGTCAGAATAACATCATCTTTATTCTGTACTTTAACCGCTAGACCTTTAAGGTTT
>CAUUXN010000032.1:0-16537 GCA_963548985.1 uncultured Haemophilus sp.
TGGCGACTTTTGCGGAATATCCACAAGAGTTGCATTTCCATCATTTTGATGAAGAACAAGACGTTAAAGAATCGGTTCGCCAAGTGGTGAAAAGTGCGGTCGAAAATTACCGTGTTTATTTAACCCAGCTTCAAACTTATTTTGCTCAGAAGAAAGATCTTAATGCAAAATTTATAGATGAAAAGGGCAATGAGAAAACTTATGCAGAAGCGATTTTAGACCGTTTTAATTCGGTGAGATTTTTGACCGCACTTCGTGCTTCGGCATTAGGTGTAGAAGAGTTAAATCGAGAAATTGCTTTGGCATTGCGTGCTGAGAAATCACTTTGGTTCCGTCAAGAGGATGATTGGTATATTGGTAAACCAATTATGATTACGGAAAATGATCATAATGTTAAACTGTATAACGGCGATATTGGCTTGTGTTTAGCTAAAGGCAAAGTATGGTTTGGCAATCGAGAAGTATCAACCAGTCGTATTCCCGCTCACGAGCCTGCGTTTATGATGACGATTCATAAATCCCAAGGTTCGGAGTTTGAACATACCGTCATGGTGTTACCAACAGAACCTAATCCAGTGCTTTCACGAGAGCTGGTATTTACCGGTGTCACCCGTGCGAAAAATCATCTTACCGTATTTGCCAATGAAAAAATCTGGCAAAGTGCGGTCAGAAATACCGTGAAACGACAAAGTGGATTAGGAAAGTTATTACAGGAAAAAGAGGAGTAAAAAATGAAATTATATGTTTACGATCATTGCCCGTTTTGTGTGCGTGCTCGCATGATTTTCGGTTTAAAAAATTTGCCGGTAGAACTTGTAGTGCTGGCAAATGATGATGAAGCAACGCCAATCGGTTTAGTAGGGAAAAAAGTTGTACCAATTCTTGTCAAAGAAGATGGTACCGCGATGCCAGAAAGTTTGGATATCGTGCATTATGTAGATGAGCATTTTGGTGAAAAAATCCTATCTGAACAAGTTCGTCCTGAAATTGAAGCATGGTTAAAAGAAGTCGGCAGTTATTATGGTCATCTTACGACTGCACGCTTTACGCAAATTGGTTTAGCCGAATTTGAAACCCAGAGTGCGGTTGATTATTTCACTAAAAAGAAAACGGAATTTATTGGGGATTTTGCTGAAAATATTGCGAAGACTGAAACCTATCTTGCTCGCTTAAAAGGCGATTTAGAGAAATTATCTGTATTAATTCAATCTGAAAATGCCTTAAACGGCCAACTTTCTCTTGAAGATATTATCGTTTTCCCTGTATTAAGAAATCTGACTTGTGTGAAAGGCATCGAATTTCCACCAGCAGTTTTAGCTTATATCATGAATATGGCTAAGTTAAGCAATGTGCCGCTATATTTTGATAAAGCCATTTAATCACTGCTGATTCATAGGCATTGGAAATACTGAAGTTTTGACTTGGATCATAGGTGCGGTCATTTTTTCAGTATTTTTTATTCATCGATCTATAATCTCTACGTTTACTTTAATAAGAGCGTAGAGATATGGATCAGGAATACCAACGAGCGGTTACCCGCATTTGTGTGGAAACCGCTTTGTTATTGTTACAGCATGGAGCAGAAAGTGCTGTTGTCGTACAAATGGCACAGCGATTAGGTGTAGCTTTAGGCATTGAAAGCGTGGAGTGTGCTTTAACGGCAAATGCCGTCTTATTGACCACACTTTCTAAACAACATTGCATTACCACCGTGCGTAAGAATGTCGATAAAGGCATTAATATGCAAATCGTTACGGATGTTCAGCACATTGTGGTTGCCGTAGAGCATCATTTGTATGATTTGTCTATGGCACAAAAGAAATTGGATAAGTTAAAACCACTAAAATATAACCGTTATTTGGTGATGTTTATGATTGGTTTATCTTGTGCCTCTTTTGCTCACCTTTCTGGCGGAGATATGACAATTTGTGCGATCACCTTTATTGCTTCGGCCATTGCCATGTTTGTTCGACAAGAAATTTCTAAACGTCATTACAATCCACTCATCGTTTTTGCCATTACCGCGTTTGTTGCTTCACTTATTTCAGGTATGAGTTTGAAATATAGTTTAGGCAACGATCCCCATATCGCATTAGCTTCTAGCGTTTTATTACTCGTTCCAGGATTCCCATTAATTAATTCACTTGCGGATATTTTAAAAGGGTATGTAAATATGGGAATAGGACGCTGGACCATCGCTACGGTTCTCACTTTTGGTGCTTGTTTAGGTATTGTCTTTGCGTTAAATCTTTTAAATATTGTTTCTTGGGTGGGGTAATAAGATGTTTTTACTGAATTTACTCGATGATATGCTTTTTGCTGCCATCCCCGCAGTAGGATTTGCTTTAGTATTTAATGTTCCGCCTAAAGCCTTAAAGTATTGTGCGATTTTAGGTGCACTTGGACATGTCACACGAACTTTATTACTACACTTTGGTGTCCCAATTGTTTTTGCCACTTTTTTCGCCACTTGTGTGATTGGTTTTATTGGGGTGCATTTATCTCATCGTTATTTAGCCCATCCGAAAGTCTTTACTGTTGCGGCAATTATTCCAATGATTCCAGGTGTTCATGCTTATAAAGCGATGATTGCTATCGTACAAATTCACCATTATGGCTTTTCCGATAAATTATTTGAGCAAATGATCAGCTCTTTTATCAATACCAGCTTTATTTTGGGCGCTCTTGTTTTAGGCTTAGCCTTACCAGGACTATTGTTCTATCGACAAAAACCGGTCGTATAGAAAATAAAAAAGCCGACATCAGTCGGCTTTCGTATTTAATCAATATTTAATTAAGCATGGCAAGTTTGGCAAGCAGCTTGGAACATCCAAACAAGTTTTTCTTGTTCTTTGATGTAGTCGCTCATTTGAGAAGCCGTACCTTCATCATCAGACTCACCCGCTAATTCAAGAATTTCACGTTGTTGTTCAAGTAATACTTTTAATCCTTCTAATGTGCCTTCTAAGCAAGATTGCGCATCACTTACCCCTAACTCTTCTTTAATACGTGAGTGTTGGAAGTATTGTGAATAACCGTTATGCGGTGTGTAACCTAAAGTTAAGATACGTTCTGCCACTTCATCGACTTTTTCCACTAAATCAGTGTAGATTTCTTCAAATTTGGCGTGTAATTCAAAGAAGTTTACCCCTTTAATGTTCCAGTGGTAACCGCGCACGTTGGTATAGAATACCTGATAGGTTGCTAATAATTCATTTAATTTTGCTGCTAATTTTTCAGATGCTTTTTTATCTAAACCGATTGATGTTTTTGGCATAGTATTTTCCTCTTTGTTGTTGATTAAAATATTGTTCCCTTGCTTGGGAATTGCGGTCATTATAGCATAGTTTTTTCTGATAGCTATTTCATATTACCTAGTGATTTAATAGACAAAAACTATCTATAATAAATTATACATAGCTAAAAACTTTTATGCTGAATTGCGAAAAAAACTCTGTGAAGTAGATCACACATTCAATATTTCCTCTTTGACAGAATGAAGCGAAGATGATTATGATTGATGCAAATCATTTTATTCTAAGATTTGATTGCTTTACTTCATTTTCGAATGAAATGTTTGGCTAGGTTTAAAAACCAAAAATATGATTTTATTACTCATCAGGAGTTTAGTATGACAAAGCATTTTTCCTTTGAAACTAATGAATCTCGTCGTCATTTTATGAAACTTATGGCTGGCGTAGGGGCAGGTCTTGCATTTAGTGGTACGTTAGGCACATTTTCACCAAAAGCCTTTGCAGCTGACATTAAAGGTAAAACTATTGAAGCAGGGATTGCTTATCCGCTTTCTACCGGTTTTGACCCAATGACATCAAGTGGTGCATCACCTTATGCAGCAAACTTGCACATTTTTGAAGGTTTAGTGGATTTGCATCCTGCAACTCGTGAACCTTATCTTGCTTTAGCAGGAAAAGAGCCAGAACAAGTTGATGAAACAACATGGCGCATTACTTTACGTGAAGGCGCAACCTTCCATGATGGCGCACCAGTCACCATTGAAGACGTTGTGTATTCTTTCAATCGTATTATGGATCCAGCCAATAAATCTTTATTCGTGATGTTTATTGATTTCATTGAAAGTGTGAAAGCTGTGGATGATAAAGTGGTGGAATTTAAATTGAAATATCCATTTGCTTTATTTGCTAACCGTTTAACTTGCGTGAAAATTGTACCGAAACATGTAATCGACAAAGTAGGGCAATCTGCATTTGATGCGCACCCAGTTGGTTCTGGTCCATTCAAATTTGTTTCAGCAGTGAAAGATGACAAAATCGTCTTTGAAGCGTATGAACCTTACAATGGTAAATATCCAGCGCAAGTTGAAAAAATGTCTTGGTTATTACTTTCTGATGCCGCAGCTCGTGTGACTGCACAAGAGTCTAAACGTACTCAAGCAATGGAAAGCGTGCCTTATTTAGACATTAGTCGCTTGAAAAACAAAAAACAACAAGTGCAATCCGTTCAATCTTTCGGCTTGCTATTCTTAATGTTTAACTGTGAAAAAGCTCCGTTTAACAATCCAAAAGTACGCCAAGCGTTACACTATGGTTTAAACACTGACAAACTTGTTGATATTGTATTTGATGGTAATGCAGAAGCTGCAACATCATACTTACAAACGACTCACCCAGATTATATTAAGGCATCAACTCAATATCCTTATGATCCGGAAAAAGCAGCAGCATTATTAAAAGAAGCAGGTGTAACTGAGCTTAAATTTGATTTACTCGCAACCGACCATGACTGGGTGAAAGAATCTGCACCGTTAATTTTAGAGTCTTGGAACAAGATTCCAGGTGTGAAAGTAACTTTACAACACTTACAATCTGGTGCGTTATACAGCAACAACGTAGATCCTGGTGTATATGAAGTGGCAATCGCCCCGGGTGATCCATCAGTGTTCGGTAACGACTTAGACTTGCTTTTAAGCTGGTGGTATCGTGGTGATGTATGGCCGAAACGTCGTTTCCGCTGGAGCAACACCCCTGAATTTGCGAAAGTGACTGAATTGCTCAATGCAGCTGTGAGAGCAAAAGATCACGCTGAAGCGAAAAAATCATGGGAAGAAGCGATTAACATTATTGCGGCTGAAGTACCGCTTTATCCGATTGTTCATCGTAAACTTCCTTCCGCATGGGATGATAGCAGTCTTGAAGGCTATCAACCATTGGCGACAACCGGTTTATCTTTCCTCGGTGTGGGCCGTAAATAAAAGTACTTTTTAATGTTTGGGCTGTTGAGCAATCAACAGCCTTTTTTCTTTCTTTTTAACACCAAAGTGCGGTCATT
Organism: uncultured Haemophilus sp.; assembly: GCA_963548985.1. Taxonomy (GTDB): domain Bacteria; phylum Pseudomonadota; class Gammaproteobacteria; order Enterobacterales; family Pasteurellaceae; genus Haemophilus_D. Next base: position 5,308 of record CAUUXN010000032.1, read on the forward strand.
TTTTTCCCTGTTTTTCAATCATTTTTTCTCTCTATTTTATTTCAAAAAAATCTTTGTGAAGCCGATCACAGATTTGAACTTTGCCCTAGGTACTTGGATTGACAGGGTATAGAGCGGATATTATGATTTGTATAAATCATTTTGTTTTTTAATTTGATTGTTTCACTTCATTTTTAATTTAATGAATTTCTCAAAATAGAATAGGAGAGGTCAGATGGAAATGATACTTCGATTATTGTTACGCCGATTGATGGCTTTGCCGGTCATGATACTTGGTGTAACAGCACTCGTCTTTGTAGTGCTTCAATTCACGCCGGGTGATCCTGCTACAGTGGCATTAGGCGAAAGTGCTAGTGAAGCGGCAAAACAACTTTACCGCGAATCACATGGCTTAAATGATCCACTCTTTGTTCAATATTTTCGTTTCTTAGGCAACTTACTTGTATTGGATTTTGGGGTGACGATGCCACCAGAATTACCGATTAGTAGCATGTTAGCGAAATCTTTCCCAATCACGTTACAACTTACCTTAATTGGTGTGGTGTTTGCGGCAGTGGTGTCTTTCTCATTAGGTGTACTAGCCGCGCTTTATCGTGATAGCTGGGTAGACCAAGTGATTCGTTTAATCTCTGTAGCAGCGGTTGCAACACCATCATTCTGGTTAGGTATCTTACTTATTCAATGGTTCTCTTTGGAATTAGATTGGTTGCCTTCTGGTGGTTTTGTGCCATTCAGCGAAAGCCCAATGGGGTATATCAATTCCATGATTTTGCCATCTCTTGCACTTGCTGTGCCGGTATGTGCGTCATTAATTCGTGTGGTACGTACAACCATGGTAGAAGAAATGGATAAAGACTATGTGAGAACGGCGATTGGTAACGGTGTACCTTATGCAACTGTTATTCGCCACAACGTATTACGTAATGCCTTAATTACACCAGTGACTGTATTAGGTTTACGCGTAGGATACTTACTTGGTGGTGCGGTAGTTATCGAACAAATCTTTGACTTACCAGGCATGGGGAAATTGATTTTTAACGGTATCGTCAACCATGACTTGCACTTAGTACAAGGTGTGGTACTAACAATCGCCTTTACCTTCGTTTTAGTGAATATTATCGTTGATATTCTCTATGTGTTGATTAACCCTAAAATTCGGAGTCTATAATGTTTCGTCAAGGTTTAGCAGATCGATTAGCTGCAAGCGGTGCGAGATTCCGAGCACTTTCCACCGCATCAAAAATTTCATTATTATTCTTAGTTTTCGTTGCTTTAGTGGCGGTGTTTGCCCCTTGGGTCGCAACACATGATCCATTAGAAGTGATCGCACGTATGCGTGCTCCAAGTGCGGAATATTGGTTTGGGACTGATCGACTTGGTCGTGATATTTTCTCTCGTATTGTTTACGGCGCCCAAACGTCCTTATTTATCGGTTTAGGTGCGGTAGCTTGTGCCATTCTTTTCGGTAGTATTTTAGGTGCAACTGCAGCCACATCCGATAAATGGGGTAATGAAATCATCATGCGCTTAATGGATATTTTAATGGCTTTCCCGGGTATCGCATTAGCCGCAGTGTTATTAGCAACCTTTGGTAATTCTGTACCGGTTATTATTATCACCATTGCCGTGGTTTATACCCCGCAGCTTGCTCGAGTGGTTCGTGCGAACGTGGTATCACAATGGGATGAAGACTATGTGCGTGCTGAACGCGTGATTGGTGGTAGCCGTACTTATATTCTTCTCAAACACGTTGTACGCAATACCGCTGCACCGGTTTTAGTCTTCGCAACCGTAATGGTGGCAGATGCCATTGTATTCGAAGCCTCGCTTTCTTTCTTGGGCGCAGGTGTACAACCACCGCATCCTTCATGGGGTAATATTCTTTCTGAAGGTCGTAATATCGTATTAAACGGTGCATGGTGGGCGACAACCTTTGCGGGTGTCATGATTCTTTTAACCGTATTAGCCTTAAATATCTTGGCGGAAGGTCTTACTGATGCCTTGGTTAATCCGCGCTTAAAAGGCGGTAAAAAACCAGAAGGCAAATCAGATGAACGTCTTTCTACCGACGTACAAGAAGCGCTTTCTGAGGGGCTTGCGTTAAAACGTTACTTACTCAAATTACATGAAAAAGAAATCACACGTACTAATCGTATGCAATTAGATCCAAATGCAAAACCGATTTTACAAGTGAAAAACTTATCTATTCGTTTCCCGAATCGTTATGGCGAAATTCCATTGGTTGATAACATCAGCTTCACCGTAAATGAAGGAGAAACCATGGGGTTAGTGGGTGAGTCTGGTTGTGGTAAATCTATTACGGCATTCTCTATCATGGGCTTGTTACCAAAAACAGCCAAAATCACTGGGGAAGTGCTTTTCACTGATCGTAGTGGTAAACAACACAGCTTACTCAATTCTCACAATTTAAGTGAATTGCGTGGTTCTGAAATTGCGATGATTTACCAAGACTCTTTAAGTGCATTAAATCCATCAATGCGTATTAAAGATCAAATGGCACAGCTCATTAAACGTGGCAGCCATCATACCGCAGAAAAATTGTTGGAATGGGTACACCTTGATCCTGAAAAAGTATTGAACCGTTATCCGCATGAACTTTCTGGTGGTCAACGTCAACGTGTGGTGATTGCAATGGCATTAACTCGTGAACCGAAATTATTAATCGCCGATGAACCAACAACCGCATTAGACGTGACTGTTCAAGCTGAAGTAGTGAAATTACTGAATGAATTACGTGAAAAACTAGGGTTTGCGATGGTGTTTGTCAGCCACGATTTAGCATTGGTTGCTCAATTAGCTCACCACATTACGGTAATGTATGCAGGACAAGTGGTTGAAATGGCTCCAACATCCTTATTGCTTGCCAACCCAACTCACGAATATACACGTGGCTTATTGGGCTCTGTACTTTCAACTGAAGTCCGTGCGAAACGTTTATATCAAATTCCGGGCAGCGTACCATCACCTTACGATTTTGCTGTAGGTGACCGTTTTGCAAGTCGTTCATTACGACCAGATGCAAATCCGGATCAAAAATTGGTATTAACCGCTGTAGAAGGCGAGCCGTCTCACTTGTGGGCTTCTCATCTAGCTAAGCCTGTAACGGAAGCGAAAGGAGCATAATATGAGCAGTAGTATTAAAGTCATTAAAGAACAAAACATCATCGATTTAGAAAATATCGTGGTGCAATTTCCTTCTCGCGACGGTTCATTGTTTGGACGTAAAAAATTCACTGCGGTGAACAATGTGAGTCTTGGCATCAAAGCAGGGGAAACCATTGGTTTAGTTGGGGAATCTGGCTGCGGGAAATCTACCTTAGCCAACGTGATCATTGGGCTGCTTAAACCGACATCAGGTTTAGTGAAATTCAACGGCTTACAAATGCAATATGGTAGCTCAGAAGCGAGAAAACAATTCGGTCGTCAAGTATCGGTGATTTTCCAAGACCCTGCAACAGCACTGAATCCTCGCATGAAAGTGTTGGATATTTTGCGTGACCCAATGGATATTCACAATGTGTTACAACCCCATGAACGGGAAAAACGCGTATATGATTTACTTTCTCGCGTCGGTTTACCACGTTCTGCGGCACAAGTTGAGCCAACTCGTTTATCAGGTGGACAAAAACAACGTGTGGCGATTGCACGTGCTTTAGCGCTGAATCCAAAACTGATTGTGGCGGATGAGCCGACTTCTGCATTAGACGTATCCGTTCGTGCTCAGGTATTAAACTTATTGGCTGATTTGAAAAAAGAACTCAATCTTGCCATGGTGTTTATCTCTCACGATATCCAAACCGTACGCCAAGTATCTGATCGCATTGTCGTAATGTACGGCGGTCAAATTTTGGAAACGGGTAGCACCGAAGATATTTTCAACCACCCAACAGTGGATTACACAAGAAAACTACTTGGTGTTGCACCATCATTGTTATAAAACGAATGAATAAAACATCTAAATTTACAACCGCACTTTTAAAGTGCGGTTATTTTTTTTATGATTTTTCTTGCATAGACTTGAAAACTTAGATAAAAGATTACTTATCTTTACAGATAAATTGTAATTGTGGAGCCATTATGCAAACTAAATTTAATTTATATCCTAAAGAACAATTACCAGAAAACTTTAAGTTTCCTCAGTCTTATACTGATTTATCAAGTAATATGGAAAAGATAAATGAGTTGGAATATTTTCCTTGGTGGTTTGAGAATCATCGAGACAGCATTATTTAACATTCAGCTATTTTAGAAGAAATAACAGCTGTTCCTAATTTAATTTCTTTTGCTAGAAATGGTGATTTAGCCGCTTGCTTTGATCTAACTGATTGTTCAGGAAATCCTAGAGTATACGTATATGATTTAGGAGCTAATGATCCACCTTATGAAAAAGATTCTTTTGATGAATGGTTGTCTGAAGAAATAAAAGATGTCAAGGATCATTTTTGTAAAAGATAATTAATGATTAAGCATATTTGCATTATGTGATCATTTTTGCGGTGAAGTTTCTCCAAATAGCGTAGAATGGGCATATAAAAATAAGGAGATTTAATATGCAACAAAAAATTCAACAAGCATTAGCCGATTCGCCACTTTCAAATGCAATTCTTTCTGCATTAGAAGAACAAGAATGGAAAGGTTTTTTACCGGCTGAAAAAGTGCGGTCAATTTGTGATGAATTTAAGCTTACGCCTGTTCAATTAGGTTTGGCACTTTTGCCAGTAGCAGCTTGTTATAGCCACACACCCATTTCAGAATTTCATGTTGGAGCAATTGCGATTGGTGAAAGTGGTGATTTTTACTTTGGTGCGAATCAAGAATTTCAGGGGAGTAGCATGGCTCAAACCATCCATGCTGAACAAAGTGCGATTAGCCATGCATGGTTACGCAATGAACCTCGCATCACGGATATCGTGGTGAATTACACGCCTTGCGGTCACTGCCGTCAATTTATGAATGAGCTTTATCAAGCGGATGATTTGAAAATCCATTTACCACATAGCCAAAATAATCCACTTCCTCAATATTTACCCGATAGCTTTGGCCCGAAAGATTTAGGTGTTGATTTGCTTCTATTAAACAAAGAAGAACAAGGTTTCACATTGACGACGGAAGATGAAGTGGCAAATAAAGCGATTTTAGGGGCAAACCGAGCACATTCACCTTATTCTAAAAGTCCTCACGGTGTAGGTATTTTATTTAAAAATGGTGAAATGATTTGTGGTCGATATGCAGAAAATGCGGCATTTAACCCAAGCCTACCCGCTATGCAAACAGCGATTAATTTTGCTTACTTAAATCAATTTGATGTATCGAAAATTGAGCGTGTAGTATTTGCAGAGAAACCATTGCGTTTAAGTCACCGCAAGATGGCAGAGCAGTTATTGAAGGGCCTCTGCAAGGTTAAAATGGAATATATTAGCCTGTAAAGTGCGGTCAAAAATGAATTAGTTTTTTAACCAAAAGAAAAGGCGAACAGAGATAACCTCTCATGTTCGCCTTTCTTTTTACTAATTTTACGCTAATTCAGCACGTAATTTTTTCGTGACATCAACCATCACTTTTAGTGCCGCAATTGTTTCTGGCCAACCGCGTGTTTTCAAACCACAGTCTGGATTTACCCATAAACGTTCTTTTGGCACCACTTGCAACGCTTTTCGAAGAAGATGTTCAATTTCTTCTGCTGCAGGTACTCGTGGACTATGAATGTCATATACACCAGGACCAATATCATTCGGGTATTTGAAATCACCAAATGCGCTGAGTAATTCCATGCCAGAACGCGAGGTTTCGATAGTAATGACATCGGCATCTAAGGCTGCAATAGCCGGTAGAATGTCGTTAAATTCGGAATAACACATGTGCGTATGAATTTGGGTATCATCTTGGCAACCCATTGAGCTTAAACGGAAGGCTTCGCCCGCCCATTTCAAATACGCATCCCAATCTGCACGTTTTAACGGTAAACCTTCACGAATAGCCGGCTCATCAATTTGAATCACTTTAATTCCCGCTTTTTCTAAATCTAATACTTCATCAGAAAGTGCTACCGCAATTTGTTTACAGACCGTTTCACGGGAAATATCGTTACGCACGAAAGACCATTGTAAGATCGTGACTGGGCCAGTCAGCATGCCTTTCATCACTTTATTGGTAAGGCTTTGGGCATATTGTGACCAACGTACCGTCATGGGTTCAGGGCGAGTAACATCACCGTAAATCACTGGCGGTTTTACGCAACGTGAACCGTAACTTTGTACCCAACCAAATTTGGTGAAAGCAAAACCATCCAGTAGTTCGCCGAAATATTCCACCATGTCATTACGTTCTGCTTCGCCATGTACCAATACATCTAAGTCTAATTTTTCTTGCTCACGTACAACGAATTCAATTTCTTTTTTCATTGCCGCTTCGTAATCAGCTAAGCTGAGGTCGCCTTTTTTGAAGGCAGCACGGGCATGACGAATGGCTGTCGTTTGTGGGAAAGAACCAATATTCGTGGTTGGCAGAAGTGGTAAATTTAACCACGCATTTTGTAATTTAATGCGTTCCGCAAATGGCGATTTACGTTGGTCGGCATTTTCCGGTAAGTTTGCTAAACGTTCCGCCACACAAGTGCGGTGAATTTCACGCGAGTTTTTACGCGCATCAGCAGCTGCTTGAGATTCAGCTAATTCGGCTTGAACTGCTTCACGACCTTGTTCTAGAGCAGTCTTAATAACGCGTAATTCTTGAATTTTTTGTAATGTGAAAGCCAACCATTGATAAAGCTCAGGCTTATTTGCTTGGAGTTGCGTTTCAACTTCTAAATCATAAGGTGTATGGAGGAGAGAGCAGCTTGGTGCAATCCACAAACGATCACCTAATTTCGCTTTTAATGGTTCAACCACATCTAACACTTGATTCAAGTTTGCACGCCAAATATTACGGCCATCAATGATGCCTACAGATAAGATTTTGTCATAATCCGAAAAGGCAGTAAGTTGTTCTGGTGCACGCACTAAATCGATGTGCAAACCTGCTACAGGTAAGGCTTTTAACAAATCAGCGTGTTCTGCTACAGAACCGAAATAAGTCGCAAGCAATAATTTCGCTTTCACTTGTTCAGCAAAAGTGGCGTAAACCGCTTTATAAGCGGCAATCCATTCTGCCGGTAAATCTAAGGTGAGAGCGGGTTCATCAATTTGAATGTATTCCACACCTTCTGTAGCTAATGCATTTAAGATTTCAACATAAACCGGCACGAGTTGTGCTAATAAATCAAAGCGATTAAATGTCGCACCTTTTTCTTTACCTAACCAAAGGAAGGTGAGTGGACCAACGATTGTTGGTTTCACTTGATATCCAAGCGCTTTAGCTTCACGAATTTGTGTCACATAATGTGTTGGATTTGCTTTAAATTGTGTTTCTTTATGGAATTCTGGTACAAGATAGTGGTAGTTGGTATCGAACCATTTTGTCATTTCAATCGCAAATTGGGTTTTATTGCCACGCGCCAACTGGAAATATTGATCGAGTGTTAAGTTTTGGCTATCGAAACCAAAGCGAGCAGGAATTGCACCTGTTGCTACTTGTAAATCTAAAATGTGATCGTAAAGTGTGAAATCAGCCACCGAGACAAAATCGGCATTTGCCTTGGCTTGGTGTTGCCAGTTTAGTTCACGTAATCTTTTTGCAATATCTAATAAATCCGCTTCTGCAATTTCGCCACGCCAGTAACGCTCTTGAGCAAATTTAAGTTCACGCTTTGCGCCTACGCGCGGAAATCCTGCTAAATGAAATGTTGTCATAATTAATCCTACTATTGTTTTGTTTGGTTTAGACGTCTAAACGTCTGTTCTGTTATAGAATGCACTAGAAAAGAAGATTACACAACTTCATAATTTTCAGGTTTTAAATGAATTAAATTAATAAATAAAAAGACCGCACTTTAAGATTTCTAAAAAGTGCGGTCTTTTTTGTATGAGGTTTTATAGTGTTATAAGGCGGTAACGAAAGTAATCAAACCAAGTACGACACCAGGCGCATTTGCTAATGAAATAGGCAGATCGCGTTTTTCTTTTAACAAGCCATAAGCTACCCATAAACTACAGTTGATTGTCGTAGCAAAAGGCTGTAACCAGCCACCTTTTTGACCAGATAAATTTAGACCAATTTGTTGCAAGTAAGAAACATACATACAAACTGAAGTAAATGTTGCGACATAGCCTAAAATGGTAATAAAACGTTGATTTGTCATTTGCTCTCCTAAGTTTAACAGAATAATCCGAAACTAGATTGTTAACTAAAAATTGATAATATGTAAAATTATACAAAATAATTAATTAAAAGTCAATAAATGACAAGATAGAACAAAGATCGTTTCATTTTAGTTAAGGATAAAATGCGTTTTTTTGAGGGAATATGAAGAGAGTTGAAAGAAAAAAAGCAAAAAAATAACCGCACTTTAAAGCGCGGTTATACAGGATTCTGAACAGTTCAGTTGAGATTATTCAACACCAACCATTACAGAAGTTGCTTTGATAATCGCATATGCTTCTTTACCAACTGCTAAACCTAATTCTTTTACTGCATCGATAGAGATGGTAGAAGAAATTACGTTACCGTTACCGATATCAATGTGTACGATTGCGTTCACAGAACCAGTTTCGATTGATTTAACAGTACCTTTAAGTTGATTTCTTGCGCTAATTTTCATTAAGCATTTCCTTATGTTTGAGTTAAAAAGAGTAAGTATTATATAGGTAAATATATAAGTTGAAAATACTACTTAATAGGTGATAACCCTTTTAAGATTTGCTCAGCATTTTCTTTGCTTAACGTATAACCGTAATTAATCTATTTGACTAGAATTTAAGTAAAAAATAACCGCACTTTATCGCACGGTTACGTTATTCTATAAGCATTTAGCCGGTTTGGGCAGACCCGCCAGTTTGGTTGCTTGCTTGGCTGGTCCGTCAGGGAAGAGTCGTTGCAAATAGCGGCTGTTACCTTTGTCGGCACCTAGTTTTTCTGACATGGCTTTTACCAGCATTCTAATTGCAGGGGAGGTGTTATATTCTTGATAGAAATCACGCACAAAATAAATCACTTCCCAGTGAGCTTCGGTCAGTTCTACATCTTCTAGCTGAGCGATGTGTTTTGCTACATCTTCATTCCAATCAGCAATATTAAGTAAATAGCCAAAGGCATCGGTTTCGATTTGTTTTCCTTGTACGGTAATCATATTAATTCACTTCTTTAAAGCTGATCATTTCGTTATCGGAGTAGTCAGACGTATCTTCATCATCAAATTTCATTGGTTCGATACGTTCTTCATCAAATGCGGTATCCCCTTCAATGCCATCAAGTGATTGGCCATGTTTAATGCCTTTGAAATCGAAGAGTTTTGGGTCACATAAGTGTGACAACGTAATATTTTGCATCGCACTAAACATGGTTTCTAAACGTCCAGGATATTGACGGTCCCAAGTATTCAGCATTTCCTTCACTACTTGACGTTGTAAATTTGGTTGAGAACCACACAAATTACAAGGGATAATTGGGAATTCTTTCGCTACGGCATATTTTTCAATATCTTTTTCTTTACAATAAGCCAATGGACGAATCACGATTTGCTTGCCGTCATCTGAAATTAATTTCGGTGGCATCGATTTTAGTTTCCCACCATAGAACATATTCAGGAACAGGGTAGCCAGCATATCATCACGATGGTGTCCAAGTGCAATTTTTGTTGCGCCAAGTTCAGTTGCCGTACGGTATAAAATACCACGGCGTAGACGAGAGCAGAGAGAGCACGTCGTTTTGCCTTCTGGAATTTTCTCTTTCACGATGCCATAAGTATTTTCTTCAATGATTTTATAATCTACACCAATACTTTGCAGATATGCAGGTAAAACATGCTCCGGAAAACCAGGTTGTTTTTGGTCTAAATTGACGGCTACGATATCAAATTTAATCGGTGCGCTTTGTTGTAAGTTCAATAAAATATCAAGCAGTGTATAGCTGTCTTTACCACCAGAAAGACAAACCATTACTTTATCACCATCTTCAATCATGCCAAAATCAGCAATTGCATTGCCTACATTACGACGAAGGCGTTTTTGCAATTTATTGAAATTATAAGTCTGTTTTTTATCTTGGTTTTGTTCTGTCATATTGATTAACTTTAGCTAATAAAAAAGCCCTGAATAACTTCAGAGCTTATAAATTCTGTGGTGCCTAGGGTCGGACTCGAACCGACACGGTTATTCACCGGCGGATTTTGAATCCGCTGCGTCTACCAATTTCGCCACCCAGGCATTTGGGTTGTTCTGAATTATACGTTTATCTTACTTCGTTGCAAGTAAAATTTCATTAAAAACGTGTGGTTGTTTTAAATTTCATCAACTTATATTCAAAAATGAAAGGGAAGTTTAAAATAATTTGATACGTTGTCACAATTTATGAGTAAAATAAAAGCTTAGTATTTCTACTAAGCTTTATGATATCTAATTAAGCGGTTTGACCAGCAAGGTTACCTAAATCTTTATCGATTAAGAATAAGCCTTTGCCATCTTCCCCAAGAAGATTTAATTTGTCTAAAATACCGCTGAATAATTTCTCTTCTTCGTGTTGTTCTGCAACATACCATTGTAAGAAATTGAATGCAGAGTAGTCTTTTTCTTCAAAAGTTTTACCCACTAATTCATTGATTTTACTTGTGATCAATTTTTCGTGTTCGTAAGTTAATTCAATGATTTCTTTCAATGATTTGTACTCATGCGCAGGTGCTTCAATTGCAGTGATTACCGCTAATGCACCAGTTTCATTTAAATAAGTGAATAATTTACGCATGTGTTGCATTTCTTCTGCAGCGTGTTCTGATAAGAATTTAGCTGCACCTTCAAAACCATTTTGTTCGCACCATGCACTCATTTGTAAGTAAAGGTTTGAAGAGTAGAACTCAAGGTTCATTTGATCATTTAATAATTTAATTACGTTTGCTGATAACATTTTGTATTCTCCTTCTAAAATTATAATGTTGCTAAATCACGATCGATAAAGTAAAGCGAACGACCGTCTTCACCCAACAAGTTAAATTTATCAATAATGCTATTGAATAATTTTTCTTCTTCGTGTTGTTCTGCAACGTACCATTGTAAGAAGTTAAAAGTAGAATAGTCTTTGTTTGCAAAAGTCACTTCAACTAATTCATTAATTTTAGAAGTAA
>CAUUXN010000033.1:0-16436 GCA_963548985.1 uncultured Haemophilus sp.
CTTTGTGTTCATAAGAAAGAAGCACTTTAGTTTTATCATTTTCCCAAGAAAGTGATGGTGCGTAAGTGGTATTTTTCACTTTGCCAAAATTACGCCAGTAGTTTTTTTCTTGTTTGTCATAGATAAAGCGGTAAGCAAAACCATTTCCTAAACCACCAGTGAAATCTAATTGTGTTCCCCACAGGCTATGATTACCTAAGGTTCCACCAATAACATAGCGCGGAGTTTGTTGTGGTTTTTTGGTAATGATATTAACCACGCCACCTGGATCTTGAATACCATAAAGTACAGATGCCGGTCCTTTTAACACTTCAACGGTTTCAGTTGTCGCGCTAAAGTTTTTTGCTGGGCCGGCTTGTAAACCATTACGCATAATTGAGTTGTCACGGTTTCCACCAAAACCACGTTTTTGGATGGCATCAAACATACCACCTAGCGTATTGGCTTGGCTTACACCACTGACGTTATAAAGCGCATCAATAAGTGACTCAGGTTTGCGATCTTCCAATAGTTTGGTCGAAAGAATATTTACTGTGTTTGGTGTGTCGAATACTGGCACTTCAGCTTTTGATACGACGGATGTCCCTGTCGTTTGATAACCATTTTGTTTAATACCTGTATCTTGAACATTAATTTGTTCAAGCATTTCAGTGTTTGCTTTTACTGGTTGTTCAGTTTCCGCAAATGCTGAAACGGAAAAACTGGTTAAAAGTGCGGTTGAAATGAGGCTTAATTTAAAATTCATAATCGTTATCCCGATAGATAATAAAAGAGCTGCAAGTATAGCGAAAACGTTTTCGTCGATCAATGCAAATTATTTTCATTTGTTTATGTGGTTTGTTCAGAAAAGATTTATTCAAATTAAGCAGGGGATAAAAAGAAAAATCCCAAGCTAAAAAGCTTGGGATTGCAATATGGTGCGACTAGCTCGCAGTTAAAATTTGTTATAAATCAGTTGGATAACATGATTTTAGTGTGATCTCGGAGTAGTCATTGTAAACAGTAAACAATAAAAGTAGCTTCAGTTATTTGTTATGTAGTTCAAAGATATTTAAGAGAAGGGACGATTAGATGAAAAAGAATTAAGCAATAAGGAAATAAAGGAGCGAGAGTTAATTTCTAAAGGCCATGACATAAGAAGACTATCAGAAAATGATTTCTTTAAATTAGTGGATGAAAACCTAATAAATAAACCGCCACAAGGGCGGTTTATTTAGATACTTTTAGCAAAATCTAGGATTTGCCTATCCTCATTCCAGCTAATATGTTGCAAATTGAACCTATCGAATGTTCTCTTGATGGTATCTAAAATATTTGCTTTGTGTGCTGTGCTAGGGGTGTCTAGTGCAAATAGTATATTATCTCTCTTAATTAACCCTTCTTCTTCTGCTCGATTAATTTTAGCCACCCAGTTATCGCAATGCTCAATCATGCTCGGACTTTCAATTTGATCAAATGCTAGTGGTTTTACCGCTTTTAAAATTTGTTTATCTTGTTGATTTTTTAATGCTAATGGTAGTGAGAATTTAGCATAATCGCCATTTACCATATACTGTTTATACTGGCTAAGAACACGATCATTTTCTTGTTTAAATAATGCCTTATAGTGTCTTAAAATTGTTTGCTCTTGGCTTTCCTCTTTCACACCGGCATTTTGGATAAATTGAGCGTATAGACGATCAAAATAATCTTGTGGATTATCTACAATACCAACTGCAGCATTACTATACTGCACAATCCCTTCTTTTATATCAATATAATGATGAAAGAAAGTAGCCATTTCTTGTGCGCTACCAGTGAATGACTGATTAACGATATATTGTAGTTCATCATTAATTGTTTCGCGAACAGTCTCAAACATCTTGCTTTTATAGAAAAAATCATTCACGCGTTTGTTGTTTTTAGGAACAAGGCGATAAGTCAATTTTTTCTTTTCAGGCTCACACATTAACAAGCCAACATTGACGAATTCGCCTGTTTCAACATACGGGCGGAACCGTACAAAACTGTATAAAATAGGTTGTTTCATTCTATGTTGTCCCAGTAGCAATCTTCAGTGATTCGATTTAAAATTGATCTAATTCGATTTATTTGTGTTTCAATTTCTTGAAATTGTTCATCTCTAGCGAACCAATCGTCAGGGATGGATTTGTAAATATCGTCAAAATTTCTGAGTATGTCAATAGCTTTTTCTGTAAAGGCTTGCTTGTCAACCCAGTCAAGCCGCCATGTTCTGTTCTGTGGTGCAAAAATGTGTTCTGAAAAATCAGCATTTTCATCAAACGCAAGATTATGATCTATCACTAAAATTTTTTTTTGCTCTTCATCAAAAAGCAAATTAATATTTCCAGTTCCAATCAGTGATGCTGTCCTATCAGAATTCAAAATCCATCGATCAAACATATAAAGCCATTTTTGCTCCTGTTCGGATAAATAGACAGTATTTTTTGCTTGTGCAGTTTTGGCAATTTTAGCATATGAAATATAATTAGATCCAAAGGCCGGCCCTATCAATAAATCATCCTTCCAATCAGCTCTAACGTACAAAGTTGCTTGTAGTGGGATGTAAATAAATTTCACTGGAGGGCAAGGTAAACCTATTTCAGCTACGAGCTTAGAACCTATAACCTCGGCTAATAATTGTGAAATAGGCATCATGTTAAGAGTTTTAACAATATACCACTCATTATTTTCTGTTTGGCAGATAAAAGGGTGAGTAATCCCCATCTCCATTCTTTCTTTGATAAAAACTATTTTATCCATTTATTTAAGAATCTCATTTGCTTTATTGAAGCATTAAAGGTTAACAATAGCCAATGTTAGCTTCTATAACAAGACAGAATGCCCAACAGCTTTACCAAGTACTGAAATGTTTTGTAGTTCTAATATTTCGTTTGGGTATTTTTCTTGGTGTAATTGCTTAAAATTTGGCGTAATTTGGGCGTAACTAATGACTAAAAATATACAAAAATAGCTAGAAGTTGGCAATATTTCAGTTTCAAAGAATTGATTAATTTACTTGATTTAAGTATTTAACTTATTGAGTTTAAAGTTTATTTTAGAAAAAGAAAAAAGCCGGTAGAGATTTACTGGCTTTGATAGATGGTGCGACTAGCTGGACTCGAACCAGTGACCCCCACCATGTCAAGGTGGTGCTCTAACCAACTGAGCTATAGTCGCGTAAAAGATGTGGCAGATGATAAACAGTTTTAATGATGAAAACAAGGGGATTTGTTTTAAGTTAAATTTAGCTGCTAAAAAAATAATCAAAATTTGTTGCAAAAACTCTCAGTGCTTGTTTTGATTTTGCAGTGGTTTAAGCGTATAATGCGCGACGGTTTTTATCTCGGATGAGCCGAAATTAAAAAAGCTTTTTTAAATTGTAACTATTTGTGGAGTTTAGATAATGTCTAGAAAATTAAGAAGAACGAAGATTGTATGTACAATGGGTCCAGCTACAGACCGCGATAACAATCTTGAAAAAATTATCGCAGCAGGCGCTAATGTTGTACGTATGAACTTTTCTCACGGTACACCAGATGATCATATTGAGCGTGCTGAGCGTGTTCGTTCGATCGCGAAAAAATTAGGTAAAACCGTGGCAATTTTAGGTGACTTACAAGGTCCTAAAATTCGTGTTTCTACTTTTAAAGACGGCAAAATTTTCTTAAATGTTGGCGATAAATTTATTCTTGATGCGGAATTACCAAAAGGTGAGGGTAATCAAGAAGCTGTTGGTCTAGACTATAAAACTCTTCCACAAGATGTTGTTCCTGGCGATATTCTTTTATTAGATGATGGCCGTGTTCAATTAAAAGTCCTTTCTACTGATGGTGCAAAAGTATTTACTGAAGTGACAGTTGGTGGTCCATTATCAAACAATAAAGGGATCAACAAATTAGGCGGTGGTTTATCTGCAGATGCATTAACTGAAAAAGATAAAGCAGATATCATCACAGCTGCACGTATCGGTGTAGATTACTTAGCTGTATCTTTCCCACGTTCAAGTGCAGATTTAAACTATGCTCGCGAATTAGCAAAACAAGCAGGTTTAGACGCGAAAATCGTTGCTAAAGTTGAACGTGCTGAAACTGTTGTTGATGAAGCAGCAATGGATGATATTATCCTGGCTTCTGATGTCATCATGGTTGCGCGTGGTGACTTAGGTGTTGAAATTGGTGACCCAGAATTAGTTGGCGTACAGAAAAAATTAATTCGTCGTTCACGTCAATTAAACCGTGCGGTTATTACTGCAACTCAAATGATGGAATCAATGATCAGCAACCCAATGCCTACTCGTGCAGAAGTGATGGATGTGGCAAATGCGGTATTGGATGGTACTGACGCGGTAATGCTTTCAGCAGAAACTGCAGCAGGGCAATATCCAGCTGAGACTGTGGCAACAATGGCACGCGTATGTTTAGGTGCAGAAAAAATGCCAAGCATCAATATTTCTAAACACCGTTTAGATCGTGAATTCAGAGATATTGAAGAATCTGTCGCAATGTCTGCAATGTATGCAGCAAACCACTTAAGCGGCATTGCAGCAATTATTACATTAAGCCACTCTGGTCGTACACCATTATTAATGTCACGTATCAGTTCAGGTTTACCAATTTTTGCACTTTCTCGTGTTCAAGAAACATTAAACCGTTGTGCATTATATCGCGGCGTGACACCAGTTCATTTTGATGGTGAATCTCGTAGCTCTGCGGGTGCAAAAGCAGCGATTAACCTATTAAAAGAAAAAGGTTATTTAGTTTCTGGTGATGTTGTTTTATTAACACAAGGTGATGAGTCAGAAGGTACAACTAACGTTTGTCGTACTTTAACTGTTGAATAATCAACATTCATGAATAAAAAAGAGCGGTGGATTTTTCCACCGTTTTTTTATATCTAAAATATTGAAAATATTGACCGCACTTTTTTCTTAAAACCACCTCGTATTTGCGGTATCATAAGCACAGTTTTTAGTTTAAATTGAAATCCTTATGGCCTCACAAAGACAAATCCAATCTCCAGATCAGAAAACTGAACAAGTTAGCATCCCGCCTCATTCCACTGAAGCTGAACAAGCCGTACTTGGCGGCATCATGTTGAGTAATCAACATTGGGATGGTATTGCAGAAAGAGTGATCGCTGAGGATTTTTATACTTTTGCGCATAAAGCAATCTTCCAAACCATGGAAGAATTAATGCGTAATCAAAGCCCGATTGATTTAATCACCCTTGATCAAGCCCTTAAAGCGAAAGGTATTAGCGATTCTGTAGGCGGTTTTGCTTATTTAGCCGATCTTTCTAATAACACGCCAAATGCCATTAATATTTTGGCTTATGCTGAAATCGTGCGTGAAAAAGCGATTTTGCGTGAGCTTATTGCTGTGGGAAATCGTATCGCAGAAAACAGCTATTCTCCGAAAGGCAAAGATATCAAAATGGTGTTGGATGAAGCTGAAAGAGAAGTGTTTGCTATTGCTGAAAAACGTAGCTCTTCAACTGAAGGACCACAAAATGTGATCAGCGTGTTGGAAAGTACTATTGCTCGAATTGATACCTTAAGTAAGCTTGAAAATCATAGCGGTGTGACAGGGGTCACAACGGGCTTTGTTGACTTAGATAAGAAAACTGCAGGTTTACAGCCTTCGGATCTCATCATTGTTGCGGCGCGTCCTTCTATGGGTAAAACCACCTTTGCGATGAACCTTTGTGAAAATGCCGCTATGGCAAGTGATAAGCCAGTATTAGTATTTAGTTTAGAGATGCCTGCTGAACAAATCATGATGCGTATGATTGCCTCTCTAGCTCGCGTGGACCAAACCAAAATTCGTACTGGTCAAAATTTGGATGAAACGGAATGGAGCAAAATTGCCAGCGTGTTTGGGATGTTTAAGCAAAAAAATAACCTTTATATTGATGATTCTTCAGGTTTAACCCCAACAGAATTGCGCTCTCGAGCACGTCGTGTGTACCGCGAAAACAATGGTTTGAGCATGATTATGGTGGATTACCTTCAGTTAATGCGTGCACCGGCATTCTCAGATAACCGAACCTTAGAGATTGCTGAGATTTCACGTTCTTTAAAAGCCTTAGCGAAAGAATTAGAAGTCCCCGTTGTAGCGCTTTCCCAGCTTAACCGTACGTTGGAACAACGTGCAGATAAACGCCCAGTAAACTCGGACTTGCGTGAATCAGGCTCTATTGAACAGGATGCTGACTTGATCATGTTTATTTATCGTGACGAAGTGTATAACGATAATTCTGAAGATAAAGGTGTTGCTGAAATCATTATTGGTAAACAACGTAACGGTCCGATTGGTCGTGTACGTTTAGCATTTAACGGTCAGTTCTCACGCTTTGATAATCTTGCCGAACAGCGTGAATACAGAGATGATTATTAGGCAAGAGATAACGGATTAGAAAAATGAACGTAAAACCAGCAACAGCGAAAATCAGTTCGCTTGCCTTAAAACATAATTTACAAGTTATTAAAGAAAAAGCACCCCACAGTAAAATTATTGCCGTGGTAAAAGCAAACGCATATGGTCATGACGTGGTATTTGTTTCATCTGCTTTAGAAAGCATGGTAGATTGCTTTGCCGTAGCGCGTTTAGAAGAGGCGTTATCGTTACGCTCTAACGGTATTATTAAACCGATCTTATTGCTAGAAGGCTTTTTTGATGAAAAAGACTTACCGATTATTGCGGTAAATAACATTGAAACGGTGGTACATAACCGTGAACAGCTTGAAGCATTAAAACGAGCTGTAGTGCCAAGTCCAATTAAAGTCTGGTTAAAAATTGATACCGGTATGCACCGTTTAGGTGTGTCGCTTGATGAAGTGGATTATTTTTATCAAGAGCTGAAAAAACTTCCTCAAATTCAACCGCACTTAGGTTTTGTGAGTCATTTTAGCCGTGCTGATGAGTTAGATTCCGATTATACTCAAGTTCAGCTCGCTCGTTTCCTTCAAGCCACAAAAAATAAAGAGGGAGAGCGAACCATTGCTGCATCAGGTGGAATCCTATTCTGGCCAGAAGCGCATCTAGATTGTATTCGTCCAGGGATTATTATGTATGGTATTTCACCAACAGATACTGTAGGTGCTGAATTTGGTTTAACTCCTGTGATGAATTTAACGTCATCTTTGCTTTCTGTACGTGAGCATAAAAAAGGGGAGCCTGTTGGCTATGGCGGTATTTGGACGAGTCCGAAAGAAACTAAAATTGGTGTCGTCGCTATTGGTTACGGTGATGGATATCCGCGTGATGTGCCAGAAGGTACGCCAGTTTATCTAAATGGTCGAATTGTTCCTATTGTCGGTCGCGTCTCAATGGATATGCTGACGGTGGATTTAGGTCCAGATAGCCAAGATAAAGTCGGTGATGAAGTGATTTTATGGGGTAAGGAATTACCAATTGAAACGGTAGCTAAATACAGTGGTATTTTGAGCTATGAATTGATTACAAAATTAACCCCTCGTGTTATAACAGAATATGTCGATTAATTGTTTTTGTAAGAAAGCAAAAATGTAAAGAATTCAATTTTTAAAAGGAAATATTCATGAAAAACATCAACCCAACCAATACACAAGCTTGGAAAGCACTTGAAGCTCATCAATCTCAGCTGGCTAATACCACGATTGCTGATTTGTTCAAACAAGAACAAAATCGTTTTAACGATTATTCTTTAACTTTTGAAAATCAAATCTTAGTGGATTTTTCTAAAAATAAAATTAATCAAGAAACCCTTAAATTGCTTCGTCAATTAGCCAAAGAATCGGCATTAGATGAAGCAATTAATGCTATGTTTACAGGCGAGAAAATTAATCGTACAGAAAATCGTGCCGTATTACATACCGCACTTCGTAACCGTTCAAATACACCAGTATATGTAGATGGCAAAGATGTGATGCCAGAAGTGAATGCAGTATTAGCGAAAATAAGCGCGTTCTGTGATAGTGTGATTTCAGGTGAGTGGAAAGGTTATACCGGAAAAGCAATTACTGATGTGGTGAATATCGGTATCGGTGGTTCAGACTTGGGGCCTTACATGGTGACTGAAGCACTTCGTCCTTATAAAAATCACTTGAATATGCACTTTGTTTCAAACGTAGATGGCACACATATCGCTGAAACATTGAAAAAAGTCAATCCTGAAACCACACTTTTCTTAGTCGCGTCTAAAACCTTTACCACACAAGAAACCATGACCAACGCAAATTCTGCGCGTGATTGGTTATTGGCGGCAGCGAAAGATAACAGTGCGGTGGCAAAACACTTTGCTGCACTTTCGACCAATGGTAAAGCGGTAGCAGAATTTGGTATTGATACAAACAATATGTTTGAATTCTGGGATTGGGTTGGTGGACGTTATTCTTTATGGTCTGCAATCGGTCTTTCAATCGCTCTTTCAATCGGCTTTGATAATTTTGAAGCACTATTAAGTGGTGCGCATGAAATGGATAAACATTTCCGTACTGCGCCATTAGAAAAAAATATTCCTGCAACATTAGCGTTAGTAGGCTTATGGAATACCAATTTCCTCGGTGCACAAACTGAAGCAATTTTACCTTATGACCAATATTTACACCGTTTTGCGGCTTATTTCCAACAAGGCAATATGGAGTCAAACGGTAAATATGTCGATCGTAATGGCAATGTTATCCGTGATTATCAAACCGGCCCAATTATTTGGGGGGAACCTGGTACAAACGGTCAACATGCGTTCTACCAATTGATTCACCAAGGTACGATGTTAATTCCTTGTGACTTTATCGCGCCGGCACAAAGCCATAACCCATTAGGTGATCATCACAGCAAATTGTTATCAAACTTCTTTGCACAGACTGAAGCACTTGCTTTCGGTAAAACCAAAGAAGAAGTTGAAGCAGAGTTTGTGAAAGCCGGTAAATCGTTGGAAGAGGTAAAAGACATTGTGCCATTTAAAGTCTTTACAGGTAACAAACCAACCAACTCTATTTTAGTGCAAAAAATTACACCATTTGTTCTTGGTGCATTAATTGCGATGTATGAACACAAAATTTTTACACAAGGTGTGATTTTCAATATCTTTAGTTTCGACCAATGGGGCGTGGAATTAGGTAAACAATTAGCGAATCGAATTCTTCCTGAATTGGCAGACAAAGAGAACGTTTCAAGCCATGATAGCTCAACCAATGGATTGATTAACCAATTCAAAGCGTGGCGTTAAGATAATGTAAAGTAAAAGAGCGGTCAAAATTGACCGCTCTTTTTTTATTTTCACTAAACTGATTTGACTTTCCACATACAGCCTACGCTGATAAAAATTAGTGCCACAGCGACATAAAAAACAGAGTTGTAATGCCAAATTTCCGCAATAATACCCGCAATAGGTCCACCAATAATCCAACTACTTTTCGCTGCATTACTAAATAAGGTGGTGGCAGTACCCATTTTAGTCGGCATTAAGTCTTGGAAATACACCATGCCAATGGTAGCGGTAATACCGATAAAAATCGCATTAAGCATTTGTAATCCGATAAGCTGCCAAGTTTGCTCAGCGAATAATAAACTTGAATAAAAGGCTAGACCTGAAACTAAAGCAATCATCATCAAGCGCTTTTTACTGAAATATTTGGTGAGATAGCCCGCAAAAATCATCACAGGAATTTCCAATCCCGCAGCCGTCCCCATTAATGTTCCCGCCAGTTCTTTGTTTAAATGTAATTCATTAATCACAAATAATGGCATATTAATGAGATACATACTGTTACAGGTCCAAAGCAATAGATTCGCGATGAACAAGTAAATCACACTTTTTCTTGGTGGCGTATTGTCTAAAATCTCTTGATTTTTAACCGCACTTTGACGAGGAATTTTCGGCAATAATTTGCTGACGCCTGCACACAGTAAAAAGGCAGAACCTGCCACCAAATACATGTAATCAAAGCCCCAGTTTAACGCAATGAAAAAAGAAAGTGGTGGTCCTACAATCCAAGCCAATGAGATTTGAGTTCGCATAATTGTGGTGAACATCACCGCTTCACGATGACTACTTTCAGCATATTCTCGCGCTAAAGCAAAAGATTGCGGATTAGCGGATGAACCTAGCCCTAACAGCGTGGTACCGATAATAATTAATACATAATAATTTCGACTATAAGCAAAAATGAGACAGCCAAGCACGGCAATCAAGCAGCAAACAATCATCACTTTGCGACGGTCTTCTTGCTTATCAGAATATTTTGCGAGAATTTGGCTTAAGATAATGCCAATAATGGCATTAACTGAATAGAACAAGCCCACAAAAAAAGGTGAAACTTGAATCTCTTGAGAGAGATATAAACTCAAGGTCGGCGTTTGAAAGGCAGAGGCTATCCCTGTTAAAAAGGCAATCAATAGAAAATTGAACGCCACAATATTGGATGGCGTTGAGTTTTGTTGTTGAACAAACATAGTCATTATTTAATAAAAGAACATAGTTGGAAATAAAAGTGCGGTTAATTTTAACCGCACTTGAGCTGATTATTTGTCATAATGAATAGCTGGTAAATAACCGATCGTAAAATCCAATGGACGGCTACTGCTTATTGTATTTTTTCTGTTCTCAATGAAAAATCTTGATGTCATGGCTTTTTCACCATGATTAAAGAAAATTTCAATAATTGAGCGATCAAAGAAAATTTCAACAGTCTGCAGATTTTCAATTTCGCAGAAGCGTTTTGTATCGAATTTCTCCATTAATTCCGTTTGTTCGCTTTGACTGCGATCTAAGCAGATCAAGCCATTTTCATAAGATAGACGCAGTGATTGTCCTTTTTCATTTTTGAAGAAGGTTAAGTCAAAGGCTTGGTTATTTGCCTCAAATTTAAGATAGGCATGATCTAAATTGGCAATATCCGCTTTCTCATCAAGATGAAGTGCTAAAACTGCGGTCAGATTTTCGTATATTTTAGCAATCGGACGTTGATAAATTTTTGTCCCTTCTAAGCGCAATTCTCTTGGTAAGGTTAAAGCAGAATGCCATTTAAATTTGTCTGTTGGGTAAGTTAAATCGGGTAAACCAATCCAACCGAAAAGTACGGCATGAGTTTGATTATCTAAGCCGCCAAACGTTTGTGGTGCGTAGAAATCAAAACCCTGATCTAATTCGCCTATATATTCTGCTTCAAAGGTTAAATCCGTTAATTTCCCCACCGCATAAGTCGCATGATAATTATTTTGGAATTGATGTGCTTCTCGATCTTTACCTTGTGGTGACCAAATAAAGACATCTTTATAACCGAGTTTCAATAGGTCAGGGCATTCCCACATAAACACGTTTTTATTGTCAAAAGCAGGCAAGGAAAGTTCGCCTAATAAACGAGGCGTATCTTCAAGATTGTCCATTTCAAAAATAATGGCTGTTCCTGTGAGGTTTTCTCGCTGTGCACCACAGATAAAACGGATTTTTCCGTCTTCAGTAAAATACGGTTTAGGATCACGAACATGCTCTGTATAGCCTTCAGGCGCATTTTCAATTAACGGACGTTTGCTAAGCAATTTCCCATTAAGACTGAACATTGCTAAATTTTGATAAGGCACGCGTTGATTATCACTTGGTCGACGAGTATTGCCGGTATAGAACATGGCCAATTTGTCACCAACTTTTAAAGCGCCACCAGAATAACAGCCGTGAGACTCAAAAAGCTCGCAAGGAATCAGATCATCTGCTGATTGATAATGTTGGAAATCTTTCGTGATTAAATGCTTCCAATGTTTCATCCCGTGAATTGCATCGAATGGAAACCATTGGTAGAACAGATGATATTTTTCACCATCAAAGATCAAACCATTCGGATCATTCATTAAGCCAGTTGGTGGGGCAATATGAAAGTGCGGTCGAAAATCTTTGTCTTTTTGTACGGTTTCAGCAATTTCTGCGAGTTCGCCTTTTTCTGCGGCTAGGATGCTTTTGTATTTGCCATTATTGAAAATAATCATCGTGATCGTGCCTCGTTAATGTGATCGGGTAAATAAAAGGTGCAATAATTTGCACCTTTGATCCTTAGTTGGCTAGGAACGCTGCTAATTGTGCTTTATTTGGTAGCGCAGACATCGCCCCTTTTGCTGTCGTAGCAAGGGCACCACAAGCATTGGCTTGACGGATAATTTGCACAAGCACATCATTTTCTTTCCAATTTGGATGCTGTGAAAGACCCGCAAGCAGGCCGCCAACGAAAGCATCGCCTGCACCTGTTGTATCAACCGGTTGTAAGGCTTTTCCAGCAATTACATCTTTTTTACCTTCCAAATGATAGAGTGCGCCATCTTTACCTAAGGTCACGATAATCAATTTTTCAGGATAAAGTGCGGTCACTTTTTCAAAGGCTTTTTCAAGGCTATCAGTATTGGTTAAAAGCGTTAATTCTTCTTCAGAGAATTTTAATACGTCAGCTAATGCAACGGCTTCCATTACCACGGTTTTCATTTCTTCTAGGCTAGACCAAAGTGATTCACGTAAATTTGGGTCAAAAGAGAAGAAACCGCCAGCGGCTTTAATACGACGAATCGCTTCAAAAGTTGCTTCGCGCGATGGATTATTGATCAGCGCAATAGAGCAGCAATGTAGCCATTCACCTTGTTGGAAAGGCGGTAAATCACTGGCTTGTAAGAACTGGTCCGCACTTGGGTTTACCATAAAGGTAAAGCTACGTTCGCCATTATCTAAGCCGACGATAACTGTAGAGGTGCGATGTTGCGGATCTAAAATCATATGTTGTGTATTCACATTTTCCGCATTTAAGGTATCTTGCATAAATTGGCCAAGCGGATCATTACCTACACGACCAATAAAAGCACTCGGGCTGCCTAAACGTGCGACTCCAACTGCCACATTTGCAGGCGCACCACCGGCACAACGTAAATAATGATTTTCACCGTCAGGAATAAGATCGACAACCGCATCGCCGGTTACCCAGATTTTTTGGCTCATATTATTTTCCTTCTATTGTGGATATCAGTTAAAAAATAACCGCACTTAAAAAGAGCGGTCATTTTCATAGGTGTTTTATGCGATGGTTACGCGTGCGAATTTACGCTTACCGACTTGGTAAACATTCGTGCCTTTTGGCGCGTTGGCTTTCATGTCTTCGACTTTTTCACCGTTAATTTTCACACCACCTTGTTTCGCTGAGCGAATTGCTTCAGAAGTAGAAGGAACCAATCCCGCTTCTTTTAATAAGGTGGCTAAACCAATTTCGCCTTCAAAGGTGAATTCAGGCATTTCATCCGGCATTGCACCTTTTTGGAAACGATTAATAAATTCTTGCTCAGCCGCCTCTGCAGCCGCTTCATCATGGAAACGTGCAATGATTTCTTTCGCTAGTAAAATTTTCACATCACGTGGGTTTTTACCATTTTCCACTTCTGCTTTTAATTCCGCAATTTCAGTGAGTGGACGGAAAGAAAGCAAGTTATACCAATCCCACATTAATTCATCCGAGATCGACATGATTTTACCGAACATATCACTTGGTGCATCTGTCACGCCGATATAGTTGCCTAATGATTTAGACATTTTCTTCTCACCGTCTAAACCAACAAGTAATGGAAGCGTAATCGCTACCTGTGGTTTCTGACCGGCTGATTTTTGTAACTCACGACCAACAAGTAAGTTGAATTTTTGGTCTGTACCACCAAGTTCCACGTCTGCTTCTAATGCAACAGAGTCATAACCTTGTAATAAGGGATAAATAAATTCGTGAATTGCGATAGGTTGGTTGTTACCAAAACGTTTTTTGAAGTCATCGCGTTCTAGCATACGCGCTACGGTGTAGTTACTTGCTAAACGGATCATCCCTTCAGTACCCAATTTACCCAACCATTCAGAGTTGAATACGATTTTTGTTTTTTGAGGGTCTAGAATTTTGTAAATCTGTTCTTTATAGGTTTCCGCATTGCGAAGCACGTCTTCACGGCTAAGCGGTGGGCGAGTGGTGTTTTTACCAGATGGGTCACCGACCATACCAGTGAAATCACCGATTAAGAAATAGACTTCGTGGCCTAATTGTTGGAATTGACGAAGTTTGTTTAATACCACGGTATGCCCTAAGTGAATATCTGGAGCAGTAGGGTCTGCACCAAGTTTAATTTTAAGTGGGCGATTCTCTTTCAGTTTTTCGATTAAATCTGCTTCAGAAAGAATCTCATCAGTACCGCGTTTTAGTTCTGCGAGAACGGTATTAATATCAGTCATTCTATTTCCTAATGTTATTTCAATATTAAAGGCTACATTATAGAGAATATGGCTGAAATGAAAAGATTGAGATGAAAAAAAACGCCTATTTGTGGGGAAATAGGCGTGAAGTTGGAGTGATTATCTGTTTGTTTTTGGAATGGCTAGATGATAACTATTATCAAATACCTTGTCAACAACAAAATGAAAATAATTCTCAATTATTTTTTAATCGATGTAAGGTACACTTTCTGTGAGAGAAAGTGCGGTCGGAATTCCATCTGAAATGTTAAATTTTCCCGCATAAGCATAAGCTTCAACGCCCTGAGATTTGGCGTCTTTTAAAAGGCGATCATATTCAGGATCTACAAACTCAGCGATTTTAAAACGATCGAAGCCATCATGTAATCCGGCAAAGAGAACAACGGCGCGATGTCCTTGTTTTTTCATGGCTAAAAGCTCACGAACATGTTTTTGTCCACGAGTAGTCACTGCATCGGGAAACATCCCTAATGTGCCTTTTACAAAGGTGATTGATTTCACTTCAACATAACAATCTGGCAAGCCCTCACCTTTAAGTAAGAAGTCGATACGGCTATTTTCTTCGCCATATTTCACTTCAGGATAAATTTCATCATACATAGCGAGTTCTTTGATTTGTTTATTTTGCAAGGCTTCAAAGACTAACTGATTGGATCTGTGTGTGTTAATGCAAACAAGTTGGCCACTAGCTAATTGAGTTAATTCCCAACTATGCGGATATTTGCGAGTTTGGCTATCAGAATGAGAGTACCAAACGGTATCGCCTTTTTCACCACAGCCAGTCATTGCACCAGTATTTGCACAATGAATCGTGACCACTTCACCATTTGGTAATTCAATATCAGTCAAAAAACGCTTATAGCGGCGAATTAATTTTGCAGATTGTAGGGTAGGGAGTTGCATATCTTATTCCTTTTCAAAAGAAAGTGCGGTCGAATTTAATGATGAAATTAACCGCTCTTTGATCTGCCCCCAAAAAGTTGGACAGGTTAGTTAACTTAAATATTGAGCTCGGTATTGCACAGGGCTCAATCCTTTGAAAGCAAGTTTAATGCGTTTTTGGTTGTAATACACTAAATATTCTTCAATTTCAGCCTGTAATTCAGCAATTGAATGATAAGTCCGAGAGTAAAAACACTCTGATTTTAGTATCGCAAAAAAACTTTCAATCACCGCATTATCATAGCAATTTCCTCGGCGGCTCATACTTTGCACCGCTTTGTGATAAAGCGAAGGAGTGGAATATGATTGCATATAGATTTTTTACCTTAGAAAAGAGGGAGAAATAGTGTGTTTTAGCTCTTTATTATTGGTTATAACAATGAATTTCAGTCAATTTCTTTAAAAATTTTACAAAAATCTGTAAGAAATCGGATTATCCGCCGTCTAACCTTATGTAACGTTAATTTTCACATCATAAGGAAAAACAATGAAACTATCAAAAACATTTCTATTTATTACCGCACTTTGTTGTGCAACACCAACTTTAGCAATACAAAATTCAACATCATCTGGAGAACAAAAAATGGCAATGGAAAATATGCAAAACATTCGTGAAATTTATCTTGCTGGTGGCTGTTTTTGGGGTATGGAAGCATATATGGAGCGTATTCACGGTGTGAAAGATGCGATTTCTGGCTATGCTAATGGTAATACGGAGAAAACTAGTTATCAGATGATTGGCGTAACCGATCATGCAGAAACGGTAAAAGTCACTTACGATGCAAATAAAATTTCACTCGATAAATTATTACAATATTATTTTAAAGTGATTGATCCAACCAGCGTAAATAAACAAGGCAACGATCGTGGCAGACAATATCGCACAGGGATTTATTATCAAGATGGGGCAGATAAAGCGGTGATCGAACAAGCGCTCGCTCAGCTTCAAACCAAATATAAAAAAACAGTGCAAATTGAGGTGCAACCGCTTAAAAATTACATCGTAGCGGAAGAATATCATCAGAATTATTTGAAGAAAAATCCAAATGGTTATTGCCATATTGATATTACCAAAGCAGATGAACCTGTGATTGACGAGAAAGATTATCCGAAACCGAGTGATGCAGAACTCAAAGCGAAATTAACACCATTGCAATATTCCGTTACTCAAAATAAACATACTGAACGCTCTTTTAGTAATGAATATTGGGATAATTTCCAACCAGGTATTTATGTTGATGTCACCACAGGCGAGC
>CAUUXN010000034.1:0-15905 GCA_963548985.1 uncultured Haemophilus sp.
TTCTTTTATTAATCCACAATTCGTAAATGAGATGCTGATTTCTGTGGTTTCTTTTTAGTCTTTGGCTTATC
Source organism: uncultured Haemophilus sp. (assembly GCA_963548985.1). Taxonomy (GTDB): domain Bacteria; phylum Pseudomonadota; class Gammaproteobacteria; order Enterobacterales; family Pasteurellaceae; genus Haemophilus_D. The sequence goes on from CAUUXN010000034.1 coordinate 72, forward strand.
TACCGCTTCTGCAAAGCTTAATGGCTGTTCGGATGTTAGCTCACGATTGAGTTCATCGTAAATTTCTTCCGGCTCAAACATCACGCCATCACCATTTTCACGTGCATAAATGGCTAAAGCGGCACCCATCGGAATATATAACTCACGAGCCACACCTTGGAAACGTGCATTAAACTGAATAAAATCATTCGTTAATTGCAAATTCCCAGTCGCCCCCGCTGAAAGATTTAAGACGATTTGCCCATCTTTCACATATTCCACAGGCACATTGGTACCATAATAATTAGCATCCACCACTAAATATGGGGTGAAATCGTTATCCACTAGCCAATCATAATAGGCTCTTAACAAATAAGGACGTTTTGGAGAAGGTATATGAGCCATTATTTATCATCCATTAAATTTTTAGGTGCAGCTTCACCTACGGATTGTAAGAATGAATCACGGCTAAATACACGATCCATATAGCCTTTAATTGCTTTACTGCCCGTACCGCTAAATTCAACGCCCATATTGCGTAATTTCCATAATAATGGTGCAACGTAGCAATCGACTAAACCAAACTCTTCACTCATGAAATAAGGGGTTTGTTGGAAGATAACCGATACCGCTAACAATTCTTCTTTTAGCTGTTTTAACGCTTCTTCACGTTCAACTTCCGTGCCTTTTTCAGCAATTTCTAATGTTGGGTACCAATCTTGTTCGATACGTAACATTAAAAGACGGCTTTTCGCACGAGAAACCGGATAAACTGGCATAAGTGGAGGATGTGGAAAACGCTCATCAAGATATTCCATAATGATGCGTGAGCTGAATAACACTAAATCACGATCCACCAAGGTTGGTAATGTGCCGTAAGGATTTAATTCCATTAAATCTTCTGATAATGCTTGCAGATCAACTTCTTCGTTTTCGTAAGCAACACCTTTTTCAGCTAAAACAATTTTTACCTGATGGCAGTAAATGTCATTTTTATTTGAAAAAAGAGTCATTACTGAACGTTTACTTGATGCATTGGACATTTATTCCTCCGAAGATCCAAACTAACTTATATACTTCTACTAAAATGGGCGATTATTTTAACATAAACGGCAGGCAAATTGCTAACAATTTCTTATTTTTACTTTAAAATCAATTAATTACAAACAACCAATGAGAAATCAAAGAACAGTAATTTTTAATTAATTTGTTTTTTTACAGACATAAAAAAAAAGCAGAGATTGCTCTCTGCCTTCTTGAAACGATAATAAAAAATTAACGTTTGGAGTATTGTGGACGACGACGTGCTTTGTGTAAACCAACTTTTTTACGTTCAACGCGACGTGCGTCACGAGTAACGAAGCCAGCTGCACGAAGAGCAGGACGTAAAGTCTCATCATATTCCATCAATGCACGAGTGATACCGTGACGGATTGCACCCGCTTGACCAGAAATACCACCACCTTTAACAGTGATGTATAGGTCTAACTTATCAGTTAACTCAACCAATTCTAATGGTTGACGTACTACCATGCGCGCAGTTTCACGGCCGAAGTAAACGTCTAATTCACGTTGGTTGATAGTGATTTTACCACTGCCCGGTTTGATAAATACACGAGCTGAAGAGCTTTTGCGGCGACCTGTGCCGTAGTTTTGATTCTCTGCCATTTTCTAAACCTCGTGATTAAATATCTAATACTTGTGGTTGTTGTGCAGCGTGTTGGTGTTCAGCACCCGCGTACACTTTCAATTTACGGAACATTGCACGGCCTAATGGACCTTTTGGCAACATACCTTTAACCGCAATTTCAATCACTGCTTCAGGACGGCGAGCGATCATTTCTTTGAAAGTCGCTTGTTTAATACCACCTACATAGCCAGTGTGCCAGTAGTAAAGTTTATCTGTTTCTTTACGACCAGTTACTGCCACTTTGTCTGCGTTGATAACGATGATGTAATCACCAGTATCTACGTGTGGAGTGTACTCAGCCTTGTGTTTACCACGAAGACGGCGTGCTAATTCAGTAGCTAAACGACCTAAAGTTTTACCTGTCGCATCTACCACATACCAGTCACGTTTTACTGTTTCCGGTTTTGCTACAAAAGTTTTCATTAATTAATTACCAAAATATAAGTTTGATACCCAGTGTTCCATATTGTTTGAAACACAACCATTAATCTTAATCTCCACCCCTTCGAGTGTGATCTCGATAAAATAATGCACGGTGGGAATCCGTGCATTTACAGGGTCGGCGTATTATACCTATTTTTAGAAAAAATGCTAACTTTTTGTGCAAATAAATTGATTTTCTTTTAAAATACAACGCGTAATAAATAATCATTAATTTCATTCATCATTTTGATGAAATCATTGAAATTGACGCATATTAGTTCTTATCTTATGATAAGCACATTCTAATAAAAAATGTAAGAAGGCATGCTATGAGCTACGCAAACGAAATTAACACATTAAATCAACATCTTGCTGATACTAACAAAAAAATCAATGTCTCCTTTGAATTCTTTCCGCCTAAAAATGAAAAAATGGAAAGCATGCTTTGGGATTCCATTCATCGCTTAAAAGTATTAAATCCTAAATTTGTTTCCGTCACCTATGGCGCCAACTCAGGCGAACGTGATCGTACACATAGCATCGTGAAAGCTATTAAAGCAGAAACTGGCATAGAAGCTGCACCACATTTAACGGGTATTGATGCTACACCTGAAGAATTAAAAGAAATTGCAAAAGATTATTGGGATAGCGGTATTCGTCGCATTGTGGCTTTACGCGGTGATGAGCCAAAAGGTTATGCGAAAAAACCTTTCTATGCGGCTGATTTAGTTGAACTACTCCGCTCCGTAGCTGATTTTGATATTTCCGTTGCAGCATACCCTGAGGTTCACCCTGAAGCAAAATCAGCACAAGCCGATTTAATCAATTTGAAACGTAAAATTGATGCAGGCGCTAATCATGTCATTACTCAATTCTTCTTTGATATTGATAGTTATCTTCGCTTCCGTGACCGCTGTGCATCCATTGGTATTGAGGCTGAAATTGTTCCGGGTATTCTACCTGTCACTAATTTCAAACAACTTCAAAAAATGGCATCATTTACGAATGTAAAAATTCCAGCATGGTTGGCTAAAGCATATGAAGGATTAGATGATGATCCAACTACTCGTAATCTCGTCGCGGCGAGTGTGGCAATGGATATGGTAAAAATCCTTTCTCGTGAAGGCGTAAATGACTTCCACTTCTACACATTAAATCGTAGTGAACTCACTTATGCGATTTGCCATACATTAGGCATTCGCCCTACAACAAATCCATAAAGAAAAAGTGCGGTTAAAGTTAACCGCACTTTTTTATTTCCACTATACTCGTCTAACTTGCCAAAAAGCTTTTTTCCAATAAGGGCTATTCATCGAAGAATAAATCACGCCACCTTTAGTTGAAGCGTGTAAAAATTTATCTTCTTTCACATAAATCCCAACATGATAGCCATTTGGTCCGCGTCCCGTTTTAAAGAAAATTAAATCGCCTGTTTGGATATCTTCTTTACGAACAAGTTTTCCGTAACCCGCTTGATCTTTCGTCGTTCGAGGAAGGTTGATATTAAAACGATCAATAAAAGTCTTTTGCACAAAACCAGAACAATCAATACCACCACGAGACTGCCCACCTAACACATAAGGTGTACCCGCCCATTCATATTGTTGTTCACTTAACATGGCAATAGCTATAATCGGATCTCCAATCTGACCTTTATAGTTCATGGCATACTCTTCACGAACACCGCTTGAACAAGCAAAAAGCAAAAAACTTCCTGCGACTAAAAAAGCACATTTAATCTTATTCATGTTCAATCCTGACAAAAGTGCGGTCAAAAACGACCGCACTTTTCTTACTATTGTTTTGGCTTGGTATTTTCCACACGAGCACGTAATTTTTGCCCTGGCTTGAATGCCACTACACGGCGCGCAGAAACAGGAATACTTTCACCTGTTTTTGGATTACGGCCTGGACGGGAAGCTTTATTACGAAGTTCAAAATTACCAAAACCGGATAATTTCACTTCACCACCAGATTCTAACGATAAACGAATTTCCTCAAAAAAGTCTTCCACTAATGCTTTAGCTTCCGCTTTTTGTAATTGATACTTATCTAATAAGTATTCAGTAATATCAATTTTTGTAATCGTTGCCATGTTAGTCTCCTGTTTAGTCTCTAAGCTCCGCATTAAAGCGTTGTTTAACTTCGTTTAATACAGCAGAGATTACCGCATTAATCTCATCATCTTCAAGCGTTTTTTCATTATCTTGAATGGTTAAACTGATTGCTAAGCTCTTATGTCCGCTAGCAACGCCAATGCCTTGATATACGTCGAATAAATTAACTTGTGTTAATTTTTCTCCGCCGGCTTGTTTACATGCTTCGATAATATCGCCTGCAGGGACATTATCTGCAACAACTAAAGCTAAGTCACGACGGTTCGCAGGGAATTTTGAAATCTCTTTGGCTTGAACCACACGACGATTTGCAATGGCATCCCATAAAATTTCAAAAACAACTGCTTTGCCATTTAATCCTAGTTTTTGAGCAATAAGTGGATGAATAGTTCCAGTAAAACCAATTTCTTTTCCATCTAATTCAATTGCAGCAGATTGACCTGGGTGCAAGGCACTGTACGCTTTTGCCACGAATTTAACTCGATTACCCACTTCGGTAAGAGAAAGAATACTTTCTAAATCACCTTTAAGATCAAAGAAATCAACCGTTTCGGCTTTACCTGTCCAACATTCTGATTTTGCTGTACCGGTAATCACACCTGCAAGAACAAATTCTTGGCGCACACCAAATTCTGCATTGGCATCAGGAACAAAACGTAATCCCGTTTCAAATAAACGCACGCGATTTTGTTGACGATTTTGGTTGTATAGTACCGCACCGAGTAATCCACTTAACAATGAAACGCGCATTGCTGACATTTCAACTGAAATTGGGTTTGGCAATACAAGCGCTTCAATTTCTGGATGAAGTAAAGTTTGTACTTTTGGATCAACGAAGCTATAAGTAATCGCCTCTTGATAATCTGCGTCAACAAGTGCGGTCTTAATTCGGCTTAAGTCTAAATCTGACTCTTTATGCTCACGCATACGAAGATGGGCTAATGGTGCATTATTTGGAATGCTGTTATAGCCATAAATACGTGCTACTTCTTCAATGAGATCTTCTTCAATTTCAATATCAAAACGCCAGCTTGCTGAAGTCACGGTCCAAACATCATTAGCATATTTCACGGCAAAACCTAAACGCTCAAAAATCTCTGTCACGGTTTCAGTTTCGATATGATGACCTAATAAGCTATCTAATTTTTCACGACGTAAAGTGACTTCATTGACTTTTGGTAAATATTGCTCGCTCACGACTTCACAAATTTCGCCTGCTTCACCACCACAAATTTCAAGTAACAATGCTGTTGCACGTTCCATTGCGTGACGTTGTAGCGTAAAATCAACACCGCGTTCAAAACGATGTGAAGAATCAGTGTGTAAACCGTATTGTCTTGCACGTCCAGCAATCGCTAATGGTGCGAAGAATGCTGCTTCTAAAATCACATCTTTTGTTGTTTCAGCATCAACACCACTTGCTTGACCACCAAAGATACCCGCCATTGCGAGTGGACCAGTTTGGTCTGCAATCACTAAAGTATTCGGTTGTAATTTTGCCGTTGTGCCATCTAATAAAACAAGTTCTTCGCCGTTATTGGCTAAACGTACTTGAACAGGTTGAGATACTTTTGATGCATCAAAAGCATGCATTGGTTGGCCTAATTCAAGTAAAACATAGTTGGTAATATCCACAATAGGATCGATAGAACGAATACCACAACGACGTAATTTTTCTTGCAACCAAATTGGTGATTGCGCTTTAACATTCACATTTTTCACCACGCGCAATAAATAACGAGGGCATGCTTCTGGTGCTTTTAATTCAATTTGAACTTTATCTGAAATCGTTGCAGGTACGGCATCAAAGTGCGGTTGATTAACAACTTGTTTATTCACCACACCAACTTCACGTGCAACACCTGCAATACTTAAACAATCTGCACGGTTTGGCGTTAAGCTGATTTCAATTGCTTTATCATCTAAATCTAAATATTCACGTAGATTTTTACCCACTGGTGCATCTAATGGTAGCTCAATAATACCATCTGCATCTACGTCAATGCCTAATTCAGAGAATGAGCAAAGCATCCCTTCTGAAGGTTGTCCACGTAATTTAGTCTTCTTAATTTTAAAATCACCCGGTAATACAGCGCCTTCAGTTGCACATGCTACTTTTAAACCTTGACGGCAATTTGGTGCACCACAAACGATATCTAATAAGCGCTCGCCACCAACATTTACTTTAGTGACACGTAATTTATCTGCATCTGGGTGTTGCGCACATTCAACAACTTCACCCACAACAACACCTGTAAAGTCGCCAGCTACTTTTTCAACGCCATCAACTTCTAAACCAAGCATCGTGATTTGATCACATAACTGCTCTGTTGAAATTGATGGATTAACCCATTCTCTCACCCAATTTTCACTAAATTTCATTATCTCTGTATCCTTTATTGATGAACGTGTTACGTTCTAAATTAATCATTATCGTCAATTTAACCCAACGGTTAATTACTTAAATTGTTTTAAAAAACGTAAGTCGTTTTCAAAGAATGAACGTAAATCTGTGACGTTGTAGCGTAACATGGTTAAACGCTCAACTCCCATGCCTACTGCGAAGCCAGAATATTCATTTGGGTCAATACCTACGTTACGTAACACATTAGGATGCACCATACCACAACCTAATACTTCTAACCATTTACCATTTTTGCCCATTACATCGACTTCAGCTGAAGGCTCAGTAAATGGGAAATAGGATGGACGGAAACGAACTTGTAAATCTTCTTCAAAAAATGCACGTAAGAAATCGTGTAATAAGCCTTTTAACTCGGTGAAGTTTGCTTTTTTATCTACATAAAGCAATTCAATTTGATGGAACATTGGTGTATGTGTTTGATCGTAGTCGTTACGATATACACGACCTGGTGCCATAATACGAATAGGTGGCTGCATTTTTTCCATGGTACGAATTTGTACACCTGAGGTTTGTGTACGAAGTAATAATTCAGGATTAAACCAAAATGTATCGTGATCAGCACGTGCTGGGTGATGTTTAGGGATATTTAATGCATCGAAATTGTAATAATCACTTTCAATTTCGGGGCCAGTTTCAACTGAAAAACCTAACTCAGAAAAGAATTTTGTTACGCGATTGATGGTAATGGTAACAGGGTGTAAACCACCCGTTTCTGTCTTACGACCTGGAAGGCTCACATCAATACGTTCTTTTTCTAATTTCGCATTGAGTTCAGCTTGTTCCCATTCTGCTTTTTTAGCATTTAAAAAATCTAACGCAGCTTGTTTCGCTTCATTGATTTTAGCTCCCATTGCTGGACGCTCTTCTGCAGCAACATTACGCAATTCTTGCATAAGTTGGGTGAAATGCCCTTTTTTACCAAAATATTCCACACGAATTTCATCTAATGTGGCTAAACTTTTATTTTCGATTTGCTCAATCGCTGATTTTGCTTTCTCAACAAGATCTTTCAGATGTTGCATAGTTTCCCCTGATTATCTTTTCTAACTAAAAATACACTTAATGATAATACTAACTCATTAAAAAATCACGCGTTTATTAGTGAATTGATGTTTCAGATGAAAAATGACAAAGATTTTTGCTATTTTTTGAGATATATCACAGTAATTTTTAACATTTTGGATAGAATGAAGGAGAATCGAGCATGTCTAGGAGGCGTATTATGTGGAAATCAATTTCTCAAGTCTTAGCTGATCAATTTGGTGCTTACTATAACATCAAAGAAAAAAACAAAGTTCCTGGTGGCGAAGTGAATGAAACTTGGCTTATTACGGATGGAATCCAACCTGTCTTTGTTAAAGTGAATGAACGGTCCTATCGTTCAATGTTTCGTGCTGAGGCTGATCAATTAAACCTACTAGACAAAACCAATACAATCCGACTTCCGCAAGTGTATGGCGTAGGCTGTTCTCAAAACCATAGTTTCTTATTATTAGAAGCGCTTCCTATTACTCAGCAAACCAATGCTACGCCACATTTTGCTGAAGAATTAGCTAAACTCCATCAAGTATCTGGCACTAAAAACTATGGATTAGATTTTGATACTTGGCTTGGACCTGAGTATCAACCGAATAAATGGAATGGAAGTTGGGCAAAATTTTTTGCAGAACAACGTATTGGATGGCAATTACAACTTTGCAAAGATAAAGGTTTAGACTTTGGTGACATTGATTTAATTATTGAAAAGGTAAAACACAAACTTTCAAAACATAATCCCAAACCTTCTTTGTTACATGGTAACTTATGGATTGAGAATACGGCTATCGTAGGTAACCAAACCTTTACTTATGACCCTGCTTGCTACTGGGGGGATAGAGAATGTGACTTAGCATTCAGTGAACTATTTCAACCTTTCTCGCCTGAATTCTATGAAATTTATGACCGCACTTTTCCGCTTGATAAAGAAGGTTTTGAAGAAAGAAAACACCTTTATCAGCTTTATTACCTGCTCAATTTCAGTCATCGTTTCAATGGAAGTTATATAAACTTAACTACTAAATTGATTGAAGAACTTTTACTTGAATAATTTCTTAACATAAAATAAAAAAGAGCGTAATTTTTATTACGCTCTTTTTGTCTTCTCTATCTAATTATTTTTGATAAAGAGGTGCTGGACCTTGAGTTCCACCGTTAGTTTGACTACCTTCTTGTAATTTTAATACAGAACCAGAAGCAGTGATTTCTACACGACGGTTTGGACGTAAACAGTCTTTCTCAGCTTTACTTGCGTGTTTGTAACCATTACAAGCTTTAACTTGTGGCACTTTACCGTAACCAACAGCTGTAATTTCAGATGTTACACCATCTTCAATTAAACGAGCTTTAACACGGTTTGCACGACGTTGAGAAAGATCTAAGTTGTAAGCATCAGAACCTAAACGGTCAGTGTAACCTGCAACTTTAACTTCTTTAGCACCAGTTTCTTTTAATTGTGCTGCAACGTTATCAACAACTTCTTTACCACGTGGAGTTAAAGTATCTTTATCGAAGTCGAACAAGAAGTCACCACTTAAAGTAAATGCTGAGTTTCCGTTACAACCGTTTGGATACCAGAAGAAGCTTTGAGCATTGTGGTTTTTGTCAAATAATATTTTATATTGACAAATTTTGTGAACACCGTTCTCACGATAGTTGAATGCATAATCCCACTCTTCAACACCGTATAAACCTTCAGAGAAGTGTGGACGACCGATTAGGTTATATAATTGGTCTTTGTTCATACCACGTTCGATCATACGAACGTTGTCCCAGTTTGGCCATGAACCAAATTGGCTACCATCATGGTTGAAACCAGCTTTATCAATCTTAGGCCATACGAGTTGTGGTACTTGTTGACCATCAACTTCTTTATATTCTGGAGTACCAGCTTCAGTAACTTTGCTTAAGTTACCACAAGCAGCAACTGTCGCTACTGCTACTGCAGATAATAAAATACGAGATAATTTCATTTCTTTACCTTTTTACTGTTAAGGTGCAATCCTTGTAAGAAGAACCTGCACAACTAAACTTTATAAATTTTACAAATAAAACTATAAAAAGTTTCATGGCGTATGGTAGTCATAATTCTTTAACTTGTAAATAAAAAAACATTAAAAAATGATTTTTTATGGAACTTTTTTGTAAAGTTATGTAAAGAGTTGTCAAATAAGTAAATTTTTTTCTTATTGAATAAAATTCTGTCCATTTTTTGTTAAATTTCGATGGATAATTCCCTCGATACTCTCTTCAGCTTGCTTACCTATTTTTTGTAAAAGTGGCTTTTTCACTTTATATTTCACGGAGATCACAGACTTATCTTTCATTTTTTCAAGAATAATATCATCACTGGTCGCTAACTCATCAACTAGCTGAAGCTCTAGAGCTTGCTGACCAAACCAATGCTCACCTGTTGCAACTTTATCTACATCTAAGTATGGTCGATTTTGGGCTACAAATTGCTTAAATAATTGATGGGTTTCTTCAAGTTCAGCTTGGAATTTCTGTTTTCCTTTTTCGGTATTCTCACCTAGCACTGTGACGGTGCGTTTAAACTCCCCGGCTGTCATCACATCAACATCGACATCATGTTTTTTTAATAAACGATGAATATTAGGGATTTGTGCAACCACACCAATAGAACCGATAATCGCAAAAGGCGCAGAAACAATTTTATCTGCCACACAAGCCATCATGTATCCACCACTTGCAGCGACCTTATCTACTGCAACCGTTAATTTAATCCCTTTTTGTTTTAAGCGAGCTAACTGTGAAGCAGCTAAGCCATAACCATGAACAACACCACCAGGGCTTTCTAAACGTAATAAGACTTCATCATCGGCTTTTGCCACATTAATAATTGCCGAAATTTCCTCACGAAGTGCGGTCGTTTCTGATGCAGAAATATCACCCTTAAAATCGAGCACGTAAACACAAGGTTTAGGTGCTACTTTCTCACCGTTTTTTAATTTTGCTTTTAAAGCCTTTGCTTCTTGCTTTTTGGCTTTCTTCTCTATTTTTTCTGCTTGTTTAAGCTCTTCTTCTGAAAGTTGGAAATCGCGTAAATGCTTAACGGTTTCCTTAAATTCTTCAGAAAGATCTGTCACAACCAACTCACCATGAGGTGTCGCATTACGCTGTTTTGCCGAAATAATCATTGCCACGATAGCGGCGATTACAAGTAAAATCGTTAAAATCTCTAAAATAAAAATGCCATAGCCGGTCAAAATATCAGACCACATAGTTTTTCTCCTAAATAAAGTGAAGGAATTATTTTACTGTGCAAGCCCGATTTACACTAACTTTTTATGGAAAATTTTGCGATTTAAGGTAAACTAACACAGTTTTATTGCCTAATTTATAATGAATTACAGAGGTTTATATGTCTAAAGTTGCATCTATTGTTGATGTATTACAAGGTAAAATCGCCATAGGCGAAAAAGTTACCGTACGCGGATGGGTCCGTACCCGTCGTGATTCTAAAGCTGGTCTTTCTTTCCTTGCAGTTTATGACGGCTCTTGCTTTGACCCTATTCAAGCAATTGTTAATAACGATATTGAAAATTATGAGAGCGAAGTCTTACGCTTAACAACGGGTTGCTCTGTTATCGTAACTGGTACTATTGTTGAGTCACCTGCTGAAGGTCAAGCTGTTGAACTTCAAGCTGAAAAAGTAGAAGTGACAGGGTTTGTAGAAGATCCTGACACTTATCCAATGGCAGCAAAACGTCACTCAATTGAATACTTACGTGAAGTAGCTCACTTACGTCCTCGTACCAATATTATCGGTGCCGTGGCGCGTGTTCGTCACTGTTTAGCACAAGCTATTCATCGTTTCTTCCATGAACAAGGTTTCTACTGGGTCGCAACCCCATTAATTACCGCTTCAGATACTGAAGGTGCGGGTGAAATGTTCCGTGTTTCAACACTTGATTTAGAAAATCTTCCTCGTGGTGAAGATGGTAAAGTTGATTTCAGCCAAGATTTCTTCGGTAAAGAATCATTTTTAACGGTTTCTGGCCAATTAAATGGTGAGACTTATGCGTGCGCATTAAGCAAAATCTATACTTTCGGTCCTACATTCCGTGCTGAAAATTCAAATACAACTCGTCACCTTGCAGAATTCTGGATGGTTGAGCCTGAAGTTGCGTTTGCAACGCTTGCTGACAATGCGAAATTAGCAGAAGACATGTTGAAATACGTATTCCGTGCCGTGCTTGCTGAACGCAAAGATGACTTAAAATTCTTTGAAAAACACGTAGATAAAGATGTGATTACTCGTTTAGAAAACTTCGTAAACTCTGATTTTGCTCAAATCGACTATACCGATGCGATCGACGTGTTATTAAAATCAGGTAAGAAATTCGAATTCCCTGTTTCTTGGGGTATCGATTTATCTTCTGAACATGAACGTTTCTTAGCAGAAGAATATTTCAAATCACCTGTTGTCGTGAAAAACTATCCGAAAGATATCAAAGCGTTCTACATGCGTTTAAATGACGATGGTAAAACTGTTGCGGCAATGGATGTTCTCGCCCCAGGAATTGGTGAAATCATCGGTGGTTCACAACGTGAAGAACGTTTAGACGTATTAGATAAACGTATGGAAGAAATGGGCTTAAATCCTGAAGATTACTGGTGGTATCGCGATCTTCGTAAATATGGTACTGTACCACATTCAGGTTTCGGTCTTGGTTTTGAACGCTTAATTGTTTATGTAACTGGCGTACAAAATATTCGCGATGTGATTCCATTCCCTCGCGCACCAAGAAATGCAAATTTCTAAAAATATTGTTTAAATTGACCGCACTTTCTTTTAAGTGCGGTCATCATTTTAGGCGATAAATTTATCCCCTATTTCATTTATTGTATTTGAATCAATCTTTCAAATACATCACATTAAGGAAAGTAGAAATGGACAAAATTAAACAACTCTTTGCTAACAACTACAGTTGGGCGCAAAGAATGAAAGAAGAAAATTCCACTTATTTTAAAGAACTTGCCGATCACCAAACACCTCATTATCTTTGGATTGGCTGCTCTGATAGCCGTGTTCCAGCTGAAAAACTCACAAATCTTGAACCAGGTGAGTTATTTGTACATCGTAATGTGGCCAATCAAGTTATTCATACAGATTTTAACTGTCTTTCGGTTGTGCAATATGCCGTTGATGTACTAAAAATCGAGCATATTATTATTTGTGGCCACACAAATTGTGGCGGTATCAACGCTGCTATGCAAGATCACGATCTTGGATTGATCAATAACTGGTTGCTCCACATTCGTGATATTTGGTTTAAACACGGGCATCTATTGGGCAATCTTTCAGCAGAAAAACGTTCAGATATGCTCACTAAATTAAATGTTGCAGAGCAAGTTTATAACCTAGGACGCACATCTATCGTAAAAAGCGCTTGGGAACGTGGACAAAAACTCTCCCTACATGGCTGGGTATATGATGTAAATGATGGATTCTTAGTAGATCAAGGTGTTATTGCAACCAGTCGGGAAACTCTTGAAATCTCTTACCGTAATGCGATTGCTCGCCTATCTAGCCTCGCGGAAGAAGATATCCTGAAAAAAGAACTTCCAGAAAACGAAGAATAAAAAAAAAGTGCGGTTAAATCTAATGAAATTTAACCGCACTTTTTATTTCAAACTTACTATTTAACTAACTCTGTTTGCATATACATCAAACGATCAATATTCGTTAAATAATGTCCTAACTCTTGGGATTCTGGCTTATGAATATAAGGGATTTTACCTAGCAAAGGCGCATCAATCTGAGCCTCTAAAATATCTACCACCTCTTTATAATGCCCTAAACAAGGGTTAATTCGATTTGCAATCCAGCCTAATAAAGGGACACCAAGCTGTTTAATCACTTGAGCTGTCAGCAATGCATGATTAATACAGCCTTCTTTAATACCTACAACTAACACAACTGGCATTTTATGCTCAACAACCCAATCAGCAAAACTCTTACCTTCTGCCATTGGTGTGAGTAACCCAAATGAACCTTCCACGACAACAGATTGATATTTTTGAACTAATATCGTTAAGGCTTGATTAATCTTGCTTAATTTAATGCGTGATTTATCTCGAGTCAGCATCGGCAAGGAATGAGCAAAAGTATAGCTATTCACTTCTTGATAAGATACGGGCTCATTCGTTGCATCCATTAAAGCTAACACATCTGAATTATTGTCAGCATCATAATCTGTTTGGGATTCATTAGACTGATTTTCGACAGGATAGATACCCTCTTCACAGCTACAAGCTATTGGCTTATAACCCACAATTCGCACGCCCTTTGCTTGTAATGCCTGAATAATGGCACGGCAGGCGGTGGTCTTGCCCACATCGGTATCTGTACCTGCCACAAAGAAACTACTCATTTTCATTCTCCTTTTAAAAGTGCGATGAATTTTAAAGGAGTTTTTTGAAGAAAATATTGAGATAAAGCAATATTTGAAGATTTTTACGAAAAAATAATAAGCTTATTTGATCTCACTCAAACTATTAAACAAGCCATCATCTTGTTTTGGCATTTGGAGATAAAATCCTTGCTGAGTAATTTTTTCCATTACCTCGTTTTTATCTACATGAACAAGCGGTTTGCTTCCTTTCAAATTAAATGGCATAAGAAACTGAGGCTTACCAAAACTTTGTATTAATACGTCTGGTACAGCTGAAAAATCATCTCGTTTCGAAATATAGAGATAGCAGCCTGGTTTACGTTTACTTTTATAAATTGCACATAACATTTTATTGCTCCAAAAGAAAAACCTACCAGATAATCTCTGATAGGTTTTCATTTTACAAAAGTTTAATTATTTAGTCACAGCATCTTTCACTTCAGCTGCTTTGTCAGATGTAGCATCTTTTGCTTCAGCCGCTTTATCCGCTGCCGCATCTTTTATTTCAGCTGCTTTATCTACTACAGCATCTTTTGTTTCTGAAGCTGAGTTTTTTGCTGCTTCCATTTTAGAAGACATTGCGTCTTTTGCTTCAGCCATTTTATCTGCTGCGGCATCTTTCATTTCAGCTGCTTTATCTACTACAGCATCTTTTGTTTCTGAAACTGAGTTTTTTGCTGCTTCCATTTTAGAAGACATTGCTTCTTTTGCTTCAGCCATTTTATCTGCTGCAGCATCTTTCATTTCAACTGCTTTATCTGCTGCAGCATCTTTTGCTTCAGAAGCTGCATTTTTTACTTCTTCCATTTTAGAAGACATTGCATCTTTTGCCTCAGCCATTTTATTTGCAGCAGCATCTTTCATTTCAGAAGCTTTATCAGCTACTGCTTCTTTTGTTTCAGCCATTTTATTTGCAGCTGAATCTTTTGCGTCAATTGCCGCATTTTTAACATCAGTTGCAACTTCTTTTGCTGCATCTTTAACATCAGTTGCAGCTTCTTTTGCTGCATCTTTAACTTGTGTTGCAGCGTTTGCTGTTGCATCCTTTGCTGCTTCAACTTTTTGAGCTGTTTCTTGTTTATCGAAACAACCTGTTACGGCTAAAGATGCACCTAATACTAATGCGGCTAATACTGATTTTTTCATTGTTACTCTCCATTTTTTGTTATGGTTAAGAATTAATCCAAAGCCATTTGCTTTGTGCGGCCTAGTTTACGCAAAAAAACTTAAAATAAAACATCTTCCAAAAAAGTTTACATTTCTAAAGATATAGTTTTTTTATAATACCTCTCTAAAACAACTATAACCCTATGAACTTAAAAGACTTGTAAAAAGTTCATTATAAAAATTTTATTTTTTGTAAAGATAAAAAATTACTTTTTTGTGTTTTTTTTGAACAACAAAACTCAGTTAATTTGAATAATCCTTAACCATTTCTTTCATTTTTCAGTTACTTTTTTACTTTCTCTGCTTTAGAGCACACAGCATCTTTTGCTTCTGAAACTGCTTTTTTCACTTCTGATGCTTTATCTTCGACAGCTCTTTTTACTTCAGAAAATTTGTCATCGATTGCTTTTTTCATTTCAGTTGCTTTATCATCGATTGCTTCTTTTGCTTCAGAAACTGCTTTTCTTATTTCAGATACTTTATCTTCAGTTACATCTTTCACTTGAGCAGCTTTGTCTTCAGCATTATGTTTTAGCTCAGCTGCTTTATCAACCGCTTCATCTTTTGCTTCTGAAACTG
>CAUUXN010000035.1:0-15887 GCA_963548985.1 uncultured Haemophilus sp.
TCATGCTTGTTTTCCACAAAAATACCCCAATAATGACTTTACGTTGAATTTCCGATACAATACACACAAATTTTGTCAGAGACAATAAGATGATGAAATCAAACAAAGGTAAAACAAATTTCTGGTCGCAGTTGCTGTTAAGCATGATTGCGATTTTTGCTTTACCTGTTGCTCAGGGATTGGAGGCGCCGCCTTCATCAAATATGAGTGGCGAAAATTACCAAACATCATCTGAACAACATATGTTGATTGCAGTGCGTGAAATTCGTCAAGCATTGCAGGTTCAACCTCAGCCAACAAATCACAAAACCCATTCCAATCAAAAACACGAAAAAATTCAACCGCACTTTATCGCGGCAGAGTTTCCTGTTTTTGCTCCTATTCGCGCCGGTCCAGCTATCATTTAATTTTCCTTTATATTTGAACGAGCCGATTTTTTAATCGGATGATCCTTTTTATTTTTATTTGAAAGAGAAATTATGAGTTTTTTAACAAAAATTTTTGGCAGCCGTAACGAACGTATTTTACGCAGATTAAGAAAACAAGTTGCGAAAATCAACAAAATGGAGCCCGCTTTTGAAGCATTAAGTGATGATGAATTAAGAGCAAAAACAGAAGAATTCCGTAGTCGTTTAGCTAATGGTGAAACTTTACAACAACTTTTACCTGAAGCGTTTGCTACCGTGCGTGAAGCGGGTAAACGTGTACTAGGTATGCGCCATTTCGATGTGCAATTAATCGGTGGTATGGTGCTAACAAACCGTTGTATCGCAGAGATGCGTACGGGTGAAGGTAAAACCTTAACCGCAACCTTGCCTTGTTATTTGATGGCGTTGGAAGGTAAAGGTGTACACGTTGTAACCGTGAATGATTACTTAGCACGTCGTGACGCGGAAACTAACCGCCCATTATTTGAATTCTTAGGTATGACTGTTGGAGTGAATATCCCTGGTTTACCGCCTGAAGCAAAACGTGAAGCTTATGCGGCAGATATTACGTACGCGACAAACAGCGAATTAGGTTTTGATTACCTTCGTGATAACTTAGCGCATTCTAAAGAAGAGCGTTTCCAACGTCATTTAGGCTATGCCTTAGTGGATGAAGTGGACTCAATTTTAATCGATGAAGCGCGTACACCATTGATTATTTCAGGTCAAGCAGAAGACAGTTCTGAGCTTTATATTGCGGTAAATAAATTAATTCCGAATTTAATTAAGCAAGAAAAAGAAGATACGGAAGAATATACCGGTGAAGGCGATTACACTTTAGATCTTAAAACCAAACAAGCGTATTTGACTGAACGTGGTCAAGAAAAAGTTGAAAATTGGTTAATTGAACAAGGTTTAATGCCAGAAGGTGATTCACTTTATTCGCCTGCACGTATTGTATTGTTACACCATGTCATGGCGGCATTACGTGCGAACACCTTATTTGAGCGCGATGTAGACTATATCGTGAAAGATGGCGAGATCGTGATCGTCGATGAACATACTGGCCGTACTATGGCGGGGCGTCGTTGGTCTGATGGTTTACACCAAGCAATCGAAGCAAAAGAAGGGGTGGAGATTAAGAGCGAAAACCAAACTGTTGCGTCGATTTCTTACCAAAACTACTTCCGTCTTTATGACAAATTAGCGGGTATGACAGGTACAGCAGATACCGAAGCCTTTGAATTCCAACAAATTTATGGTTTGGAAACTGTCGTTATCCCAACCAATCGTCCAATGATTCGTGATGATCGTACGGACGTCATGTTTGAAAATGAAGAATACAAATTCAATGCAATTATTGAAGATATTAAAGACTGTGTCGCTCGCAATCAACCGGTTCTTGTCGGTACCGTATCCGTTGAAAAATCTGAAATGCTTTCTCAAGCGTTAGATAAAGCAGGCATCAAACACAACGTATTGAATGCGAAATTCCACGCACAAGAAGCGGAAATTGTTGCGGAAGCAGGGGCGCCAGGTGCAGTAACCATTGCAACCAACATGGCGGGTCGTGGTACCGATATTATCCTCGGTGGTAACTGGAAAGCAAAAGCTGCAAAATTAGAGAACCCAACTCCAGAGCAAATTGAGGCACTTAAAGCTGAGTGGGAGAAAAATCACGAGATCGTGATGCAAGCTGGTGGTTTACACATTATCGGGACAGAACGCCATGAATCACGTCGTATTGATAACCAGTTGCGTGGTCGTTCAGGTCGTCAAGGTGACCCAGGTTCTTCACGTTTCTACCTTTCTTTAGAAGATGGCTTAATGCGCATTTATCTAAATGAAGGTAAATTAAATATGATGCGTAAAGCCTTCACTCAACCAGGCGAAGCGATGGAGTCTAAGCTTCTTGCTAAAGTGATCGCATCAGCGCAAGCGAAAGTAGAAGCGTTCCACTTTGATGGTCGTAAAAACTTGCTTGAATATGATGATGTAGCGAACGACCAACGTCATGCGATTTACGAACAACGTAATTACTTGCTCGATAATGATGATATTTCAGAGACTATTAAAGCAATCCGCAGCGATGTATTTAACGATGTGATTGACCAGTATATTCCACCGCAATCGTTGGAAGAACAATGGGATATTAAAGGCTTAGAAGAGCGTTTAGCGCAAGAGTTTGGCCTTGAGTTACCAATTGAACATTGGTTAGAAGAAAATAATAATCTTCACGAAGAAAACTTGCGTGAGCGCATTATTCAAGAAGCGGAAGATGAATACAAAGCGAAAGAAGCGCTTGCGGGTGAAGAAACTATGCGTCATTTCGAAAAAGGCGTGATGTTACAAACCCTTGATGAGCTTTGGAAAGAGCACTTGGCTGCAATGGATTATTTACGTCAAGGTATCCATCTACGTGGTTATGCGCAAAAAGATCCAAAACAAGAGTACAAAAAAGAATCTTTCCGTATGTTTACTGAAATGTTGGATTCTTTAAAACACCATGTGATTACGACACTTACTCGCGTGAAAGTCCGTACACAGGAAGAGATTGAAGAAGCGGAACGTGCACATCAGGAAATGGCTGAACGTGAAGCATTAACACATCAAGCTGTAGATGAAAATACAGAGCAAGCTCAAAGCGAGGACTATTCTGATCGTCATATTGGGCGTAATGAGCCTTGTCCTTGTGGGTCAGGTAAAAAATACAAGCATTGTCACGGCAGTAAAGCTCGATATGCTTAGCTAAGGAAAAGAGCGGTTAAATTTTTGCGTGTTTAAAACACCGCTAAAAATGACCGCTCTTTCTAATTTTGAGATAAGGAAGAACGATGAGTAAGCCTATCATTCAAGTTGCGGCAGGGATTATTCGTAATGAATTTGGGCAGCTATATTTGACCCAGCGCTTAGAAGGGCAAGATTTTGCGCAAGCATTAGAGTTTCCTGGCGGCAAAGTTGATGCAGGTGAAACCCCTGAAGAAGCCTTAAAAAGAGAATTGGAAGAAGAGATTGGCATTCATATTTTAAATGCTGAGCTGTACGAACGTTTTCAATTTGAATATCCAACCAAAATTTTAGATTTTAGTTTTTATTTGGTCACAGAATGGATTGGCGAGCCGTTTGGTCGAGAAGGTCAGGAAGGTTTTTGGCTTGAACAAAGTGAGCTTGATGCAGGGCAATTCCCCCCAGCCAATTTAAAGCTGATTCAGCGTTTAGTGGCTGAGAGTGCTAAATAACATTTAATCAAATTTATTTATTATGATTCCAAGTATTTTTCTGAGTTTATTTTTTATTGCGACGGTGATTTTTATCGTCAATTCGCACTATCGTTGGACATATTTTTTTGCGATTGCGTTATTCGTTTTATTGTTTAGCGCTATGTTTGCAATAACCGGTCAATGGCAACGCGGATTGAATTTTGCGTCCGTACTTTTTGTGGTGTTGATGCTATTCCATCGAATGAAAATTCATTACTACAAACAGCCTTTACTCATTTCAGATTTTTGGCTTGTGACAGACTGGCGAAATTGGGAAACCCTCTTACATTATAAAGGGGCGATTTTCGGCGTGTTGGGGCTATTAGGTCTGTTGGGTTATGCCGTCTTCGGCTGGTCAGATGTAGAAAGTGCCTCAACTGGATTTCGTGTATTGGCAGCCATACTTGCAGCAACGAGCTTTGGTCTAATGTGGCATTATTCTAAAGATCCGTATGCGACAAAAGTCTGGCTAGATTCATTGCCAGATGATGGTCGAGATGTATTCTTAAACCTCCCAATGTCTTGCCGTGGCGTATTCTTTAAAGTGCCAGAATTTGAAGGTAATAGCCAAAAATTTAAAGAAAAAATGACCGCACTTTTAAGTGAAAAGGCAGAGAGCAAAACTGAAAGTGCAGAAAAGCCAGATATTGTGGTGTGTCTACAAGAATCAACTTTGAATCCCCATCAATTTGATTTTGATGCAGAAACCATTCCGCCATTTTCAATGTTTAATAAGCAGGAAGATACCGCATTTGTAAGTCCATTGCGCGTACATACGCTGGGTGGCGCAACGTGGAAATCTGAATTTGCTTTCCTTGCAGGGGTGCCTTCAACCGATTTTGGTGCTTTAGCAAGTGGGGTGTTTTATTCGGTTGTGCCACACTTACAGACGGGTTTTATTAAAAATCTTCGTGAGCAAGGCTATTTTTGTGTGGCATTATCGCCTTTTACGAAAGGTAACTACAACGCAAAACCTGCCTATGACCACTTTGGTTTTGACTTGATGTTACAACCACAAGATTTAGGCTATCCGGCATCAATCAGCAAAAATCTCTGGCACATTACCAGTGAAGAGATGATGTATTACACCAAGCTGATTCTGCAGAAACAGCATCCATCATTGGAAAATGTGAAACAGCCGATGTTTGTTTATGTGCTAACCATGAAAGAGCACGGCCCTTACAACACGAATATGCCAAACCATTTTAATTTGGCGAGTAAACGTTTAGGGGGAAAAGCGATTTCTTGCTTGAACGATTATATTGATCGCATTGCTAGCCTCAATGAGGCAATCGAAGGTTTAAATGATTATTTAAAATCACGAGAAACACCTTATGTATTCGGTTATTTTGGTGATCATCAAGTCGCTTTTGATAATCAGCTTCCACCGAAAAAAGGTAATTTTGCAAATCCAGATTATGTGACTCAATTTGTAGTTAGAACTAATCGTAAGACTGACTTTGTTCAACAGCAAGATTTCTTAGATTTAGCCTTTGTTGGTGGCGTATTACTTGATGTGGCAGGTTTATCACCGAAAGATGACTTTATGCGAGCGAATATCGCTATGCGTCAGTTAAGCCAAGGGAAGCTTGAAGATGCAGAGGATATGGATTTAGTGAATAGCTATCGAAATTATCTGTATCAAGATTTAAAAATTGCGCAATAATAAAAAATCTCGGTTAACGCCGAGATTTTTTATAAACAAATTTTAACCGATAGGTCTGCCAATTTTACCCACACGTCTTGACCATATTCTTGTTTGGTGATGCGCTCAATATCGGCCAATTCTTGCAATATTTCAAAGAGCTTTTGATAGGTGAGTCGTTGTATCGCTGCCGTATAAAGATGACGACGACTCTGCCAAATTTTGAGACGGTCAAAATCCGCTTTGAGTGCCTGTGTAGGCAAACTCGTGTTAAGAGATGGATTACGCAGCTGTGGTTTGGTTAATTCTAACAAGGTGAGTAGTTCACGCTGTAAAGTACGCAATAAAATGACAGGTTGCACATCTTCAGCTTGTAAACCACGCAAAATCCGTTTTGAGCGGTTTGCTTTGCCTGATAACAATGCATCAATCCATTGGAAAGGGGTAAAGACAGAAGATTGCTCTACGACTGATTTAACGCGGTTATACGTGAGTTTGTGATCAGGATAAAGCAAATCTAAAAGCTGTAATGTTTGTTTTAATGCCAGTAGATTATTTTCATAGCTGTAGCAAAGTAGTTGAACGGCTTCCTCATCCGCTGATAACCCCATGTTTTTTGTACGATGCTTCACCCAACGAGAAAGCTGTTCTGAACTCGGTGTTTGGCAGTTAACAATAACGGCTTGTGGCTCAAGTTGATTTGCCTGAATAAACCACTCTTGTTTTTCGGCTGATTTAGACAATTTAGGCAAGGTGAGGATAAGTAAGCTATCTTCATTTAATCCACTGATAAATTGCTGAAGGTTTTTCTGCAAAAGTGCGGTCAAATTTTCGGGTAAATTGAGAATGAAAATTTGCTTATTAAAGAAGAGCCCCATAGATTGGCTGGCCTCAATTAATGCAGACCAGTCAGTATTAGTATCTATGGTGATTTGATTTTTTTCATCAAAACCTTGAAGAAGGGCGGCTTGATGAATGAGATCTTCACTTTCACTGAGCAACAGGGGATCTGTCCCAACCAAAAAATAGACTTTCGCTAAATGGCTGTTCAGGTTAGAGGCCAGTTGCTCAGGAAAAAAGCGGTTCATTATTTTCCTTGAACTTGATGTTGCAAGGCAGCCATTTTATTAATTAATTGGCGAGCCGCTTGTTCACGCATATCATTCCAAATTACATCGCGTTCAGCTGATTTTGCTAATGCAGCACGTGAGTTATCAAAGAAAGTGCGGTTGATTTTTGCAGAGATTGGATAGGTTTCCCCATTTGCTAAACGCACGCTAGCCTCAACATCAAGGGTCAATACTTTCTCTGCTTCACGGCCTTGTTTAAAGACTGACGCCACTTTATCGCTTGAAGTCTGTTTATTTAAACGCAACACTGGCACACCTTGTTTTGCAGGAACAAGGTTTACGTTGTTACTAAGCAGTTGCTTACGCATTGCCATTGACATTTCACTGTATGGGTCGCTACTCTCAAGGGCCATTGTTTTTAATTCTGCAGGAACAGCAGCACCATTATCGAAGTGCCAACCACAAGCAGTTAAAAAGGCTGTTGCCCCAACTAAGCAGATCATTTTGATTGATTTCATCATAAAAATTACCTGTAAAATTCACCGCACTTTATTTTGGTTAAAAGCTGTTTATGCAACGCTTGGAATAAAATGCGGTTATTTTATGGATTATTGCGGTTTAACCACCACATTTAACAATTTACCTGGTACATAAATCACTTTCACGATTTGTGTATTGTCAGTAAATTTCTTCACATTTTCATCTGCAAATGCAACAGTTTTCACTGTTTCTTCATCCGCATCAGCTGCAACAGTGACTTTACCACGTACTTTACCGTTGACTTGTACCACGATAAGTTTTTCGTCTTCTACCATCGCAGCTTCGTCAGCTTTCACCCATTCTGCATGGTCGATGTTACTTTCGTTGCCTAAAGCTTTCCATAACTCAAAGCAGATATGTGGTGTGATAGGGTAAAGCATACGCACGACTGCGCTTAATGCTTCTGCCATAACAGCGCGATCTTGTTCGCTTTCTAATGGCGCACGAGTTAATTTATTCATTAGCTCCATTACTGCCGCGATAGCGGTATTGAACGTTTGACGGCGACCAATATCATCACTCACTTTTGCGATTGTTTTATGCACATCACGGCGAAGTGCTTTTTGGTCTGCAGAAAGTGCGGTCACATCTAAAGCGGTTTTTGCTGGATTTTGGCTGTATTCATACACTAAATTCCATACACGACCTAAGAAACGTTTTGCACCTTCTACGCCAGATTCTTGCCATTCAAGCGTCATTTCTGCAGGAGACGCGAACATCATGAAGAGACGCACAGTATCTGCACCGTATTTTTCCACCATCTCTTGTGGGTCGATACCGTTGTTTTTGGATTTCGACATTTTGGTCATACCGGTATGCACTAATTCACGGCCTTCCGGATCAGTGGCTTTGATGATACGACCTTTTTCATCACGCTCAAGGGTCACTTGCGTTGGGCTAACCCAAATACGCTCGTTGGTCGGGCTGGTGTAGTAGAATGCATCAGCTAACACCATACCTTGGCATAATAATCTTTGTGCCGGCTCATCACTAGTGACGAAACCTGCATCACGTAATAATTTGTGGAAGAAACGGAAGTAGAGCAAGTGCATGGTCGCGTGCTCGATACCACCGATATATTGATCCACTGGTAACCAGTAATTAGCTTCATCTTTATCCAACATGCCTTCAGCATAGCTTGGTGAAGTGTAGCGTGCGTAGTACCAAGACGATTCCATAAAGGTATCAAAGGTATCGGTTTCTTTTAATGCAGGTTCACCGTTGAAAGTGGTTTTCGCCCAATTTGGATCCGCTTTAATTGGGCTTTTCACGCCGTCCATGACCACATCTTCCGGTAGTATAATCGGTAAATCTTCGATTGGTGCCGGTACAGTTTCACCGTTTGGTAAGGTCAGCATTGGAATTGGTGCACCCCAATAGCGTTGACGAGAAACACCCCAGTCACGTAAACGGTAATTCACTTGGCGTTTACCCACGCCTAATTTTTCTAATTTATCCGCGATACCGTTGAATGCACCATCAAAATCTAAACCGTCAAACTCAGCAGAGTTCACTAATTTACCGTGCTCAACAAAAGCTTGTTTGGTTAAATCAATTTCTTCATCAGCAAGCGGTGCGATCACTTGTTTAATTGGCAAATCGTATTTTTGAGCAAATTCAAAGTCACGTTGGTCATGTGCTGGAACCGCCATTACTGCGCCAGTACCGTAATGCATTAATACAAAGTTAGCGACCCAAATCGGTAATTTTTCACCGGTTAATGGATGAATAGCGAATAAGCCGGTTGCCATCCCTTTTTTCTCCATCGTGGCAAGGTCTGCTTCTGCCACTTTGGCATTTTTCGCTTCACGGATGAATTCGGCTAATTCAGGATCCTTTTCTGCCGCTAAGTCTGCTAATGGATGCGCTGCCGCGATACCTAAATAACTTACGCCATAGAAAGTATCTGGACGGGTCGTATAAACCGCAACTTTTTCTGTGGTATCTGCCACATCAAAAGTAATTTCTACCCCTTCAGAACGGCCGATCCAGTTTCGTTGCATGGTTTTTACCATGTCTGGCCATTGTGGAAGTTGGTCTAATCCACCTAATAATTGTTCTGCATAATCGGTGATTTTAATGAACCATTGTGGGATTTCTTTTTGTTCTACTGGAGTGTCACAACGCCAGCAGCAACCATCGTGTACTTGTTCGTTCGCCAACACAGTTACATCGTTCGGACACCAGTTTACGGTTGAGTTTTTTTTGTACACTAAGCCTTTTTTATAAAGCTCAGTGAAGAACCATTGTTCCCATTTGTAGTATTCTGGACGGCAGGTCGCAATTTCGCGATCCCAGTCATAACCAAAGCCCAACATTTTGAGCTGGTTTTTCATGTATTCGATGTTTTCGTAAGTCCATTTTGCGGGTGCAGTTTTATTTTTAATTGCAGCCCCTTCAGCCGGTAAACCAAATGCATCCCAACCAATCGGCTGTAACACATTTTTGCCGTTCATACGTTGATAACGAGAAATCACATCACCGATCGTGTAGTTACGCACGTGGCCCATGTGTAAACGACCAGATGGGTAAGGGAACATTGAAAGGCAGTAATATTTTTCTTTAGACGTATCTTTGATTGCTTTGAAGACTTTATTTTCAGCCCAATATTGTTGAACTGCAGGTTCAATCAAATCGGGACGGTAATGTTGTTGCATAGAAAATCACCTTAAATTTTGACCGCACTTTGCGGCATGTTTTGATTTGTAAAATGTGATATAGGATAGCGTAAAACAGGGAAAATTGGTAGAAAGTGCGGTGATTTTTTTGCTGATTTTATAAGAGATTTTGAATTTCAGATGGAATTAATTTAGGCGAAGGAATCCAAACTTGTTTATGTCGGTTTAATTCACCTTTTTCAAGAACTATTGAGCTCTTAGGCACTTTGAATGTTTTACTCAAAAATTTCAGCAAATGAGCATTGGCTTGACCATCAACAGGTGGAGCCGTGATCGTGATCTTGAGTTCATCATCATGCAATCCCACAATTTGATCTTTACTGGCTTTGGGCTGCAGAATAATTTTAAGACGTAGCCCTTCAGGTGTTTGTTCGATTGCTGACATAACTAAATTTACTCACCACATTTATAATAAGGGCTGGAAAATCCAGCCCGAAAAAATAATGTTATTTTTGACCGCACTTTAAGCGGCGATTGCCCATAAAACCTGGAAGTAGTCATAAAAGAGATTATTCAAAAATAACAGAACAATGGCGATAACCATCGGTGAAAAATCAATGACGCCCACGGTTGGTAAAATGCGTTTAATGGGTTTTAATAATGGTTCAGTAAGTTGATATAACGCATAGAATGCAGGGTTATTGCCATGATTAAACCAACTTAAAATTGCACCGGCGATTAATACATAGAAAATGGCTATACCGATATTTTTAATCAGCCCTAATATGCCCAATAGTAGGAAGAAGTTGAGATTTAATCCGCCAAATAGAACCGATTTTAATCCGCAAAGCAAGAAGACTAAAACCAGCGCAGCGGTTTCCACTTTTTTCACCACAGGAAAAACTTTACGCAATGGTGCAATAACCGGTTGGGTTAATTTCAGCGTAAATTGAGAAATGGGATTGTAATAATCCACGTTCGCTAATGGTAGCCATACGCGTAAAATTAATACTAAACAATATAGATCGATAATCGATCCTAAAAATAATGCAGTTTGGGAAATTTCCATTATAACCAACCTTTCCGTTTAAAATAGATATAAGGCGTAAGCGCCGCACCAATCATTAATCCAATAGCCATTGGGTAACCATATTTAAAATGGATCTCTGGCATAAATTCAAAGTTCATCCCGTAAGTAGATGCCACAAGTGTTGCCGGTAGGAACATCACCGACACCACCGAGAAGAATTTCATGATTTTATTCTGCTCGATATTAATATAACCCATTGCCGCCTGCATTAAAAAGTTTACTTTTTGGAACAATGATTCATTATGCGGTTGCAAGGATTCGATATCTCGTAAGATTTCTCGTGCTTGTTCTAACTGATTTGGCGGTAAGCGAGTTTTACGCACCAAGAAACCCAATGCACGTTGTGTATCCATCAAACACAAACGCACTTTAGAACTGGTATCTTCTTGTTCTGTTAGGGTATTTAAGGCTTCATTGAAAGCTTCATCTTGCGTACCGTTTAAAATCACGCGACTTAATTTTTCTAAATCCGCATAAACGTTTTCGATAACATCGGCTAATTGCTCAATTTTGGTCTCAAATAAGTCGAGTAAGACTTCATACGCATTGCATTCCAATAAGCGTTGGCTACGGGAACGCATACGATATAAACGGAATGCCGGTAATTCACGATCACGCAGGGTGAATAAACGACCATCACGAATAGTAAATGCTACGCTTGCGAGGTCAGCGTAGTTTTCTTCGTCTTCACAATAGAAGAATGAGTGCAAGTGCAAGCCGTCTTCGTCTTCAAAGAAACGCGCGGACGCTTCGATGTCTTCCAATTCGAGGAATGAGGCGAGACTTTGTCCTAAGCCTTCTTGCAACATTTCACGTTCTTCCCCTGTCGGCTCCAGCAAATCTAACCAAATGGCAGAGCTGAGATCGGCTGGTTCGTCATCAATACGAAGCAAGCGGGAATCGTTAATGGCAAAAGCGTTAATCATTGGTCATACTCCTTTTGGGATTATGAAGATCCAACTGTGAACAAAAAAAGATCAAACGAAATTGGCACTAGAGAAAAGTGCGGTCAAATTTTTGTATGTTTTAAAAATGGGTTTCGTTCGATAAAAGATGCCGAAGAAAGGTAAATTGATTACCAGCGAGCTCTCGCTGATAAGAGGCGAGAGTCTAAAGCGATATTCGGTATCGACTATGACTGTCCAAAGTGTGTGTCCTTCTCGTTAAAAAATCGGTCGAATGTTACGCTTGAAAGGCGTATTCGTCAAGTGATTATTGAAAAGGACACGGCACTTTTTAATTAATTGGTATATTGATTAATTGCGTTAGTAACTTCTTGATCTTGATAGATATTATTAACAATATCTTTGAAGGTTTCACCTAATACTTTTTGAATTTCATCATTGCTCGCATTAAATGCGCCAGACTGTGAACGGGTTGCATTAAAGGTTTTGTTGTATTGTCCGCGTGGACCTTGTACATAAACCACCGCTTGAATTTTGCTGTTCAAGGTATAACGTAAATTACCTTGATCTACGTGAGTGTTGAATTCTTTCACTTCAACGGTTACACCCGCATTCGCATTATTAGCTTGTCCGATACGGAAACCTTTGCTGACTAAATTTTGTTGCATTACTTGTTGGAAAAGTTGAGTAACGCTTGGTGAGGCGTTTAATTTAATTAGTTCGCCTGATTTAGTATAAGTTGCAATTTCTTGTTGTGGACGAGAATCGCGAGTATTAACTGTTACCACTGCTGATTGGTTAATATTCATTGATGCAGTTGGCGATTGAGGGGTAAAAGTTAAGGTATTAGATTGTGCTTGGCAACCCGCTAAAAATAATGTCGCAGCCGCCAACGTCATTGTTGATAATGCTTTGATTTTGTTTGTTACTTTCATAATTTCCTCATTGAATTAGGTTAATTTGTGTTATTCTTACAAACTTAACGCTGAATGTATAGCAAAAAGTTAGGGAGTTTATTTATGTCAAAACAACAAGAATTATTAGAGAGAATTCAAGCCGAATTTCAACCGCACTTTGCCACCGTGGAAAATGAAAGCCATATGCACAGTTCTGGTCGTGGAGCAGATTCTCATTTTAAATTAGTGATTGTCAGCGATGCTTTTGAAGGCATGCGCAAGGTGCAGCGCCACCAAAAACTTTATCAACTTTTTGCCGATGATTTAAGAAATGGCATTCACGCATTAGCGCTTCATCTTTATACAAAAAGCGAATGGGAGAGCCTAGGTGAAGCATTTCCAAAATCACCAAATTGTCTTGGTGTTGGACAGTAAGTATTTCCTTACGTTCCCTGTATTCCATTTCAATAATAAGAGAGAAGGCAAGAGGCTTTCTCTCTTTTTATTTTAACGTGAATTTATTTTTAACTCCTAATGAGTGTTACTCTAAAAACTTCACAAATATTTCACAAAAAGTATCGGCTAAAAGTAGAAAAAAAGCCCATTTTCCGCTAGAATGAAGCGCTTTTAATTTTCGAATTTCAATTTCTGGATGTGTAAGTAATCCCTTACTCGTCGAGGAGTTAAACAGATTTGAGTTTTTAAATTTATGTGTCAGTTAATAACGCTTTGATCTTAAAAGTGTTTTCTGTCACGCTCAATCGCGAGATTGCTTTTAGAGTGTATGCTTTAATCGCAATCGTGTTTTTAACCTAGAAAAGTAGTGCAAACAGTATGATTACAATCAAAAAAGGCTTGGATCTTCCTATTGCAGGAAAACCAGCACAAGTAATCCATAGCGGTAACGCTGTGAATCAGGTTGCGATTCTTGGTGAAGAGTATGTGGGTATGCGTCCTTCTATGAAGGTACGTGAAGGCGATGTTGTGAAAAAAGGCCAAGTGCTTTTTGAAGACAAGAAAAATCCTGGTGTGGTTTTTACAGCTCCTGCAAGTGGTACTATCATTGCAATTAATCGTGGCGAAAAACGTGTATTACAATCTGTGGTCATTGATGTGCAAGGTGACGAGCAAGTTACTTTCACTAAATATAACGCAGATGAACTTAATACACTTTCTTCTGAACAAGTTAAACAAAACCTCGTTGAATCCGGTTTGTGGACAGCGTTCCGCACCCGTCCGTTCAGCAAAGTGCCTGCCTTAGATGCAGAACCTTCTTCTCTGTTTGTAAATGCGATGGATACCAATCCTTTGGCAGCAAATCCAGAGGTGGTGTTAAAAGAGCATTGGCAAGATTTTATTGACGGTTTAACAGTATTAAGTCGTCTATTCCCAAATAAACCATTAAATCTATGTAAAGCTGGCGATAGCAATATCCCAACCGTGGATTTAGCTAACCTAAAAGTACATGATTTTGGTGGTGTTCATCCTGCTGGCTTAGTGGGTACACATATCCACTTTATCGATCCGGTTGGTACTCATAAAACCGTATGGCACATCAATTACCAAGATGTGATTGCTGTAGGTAAATTATTCACTACGGGCGAACTTTATGTAGAACGCATTGTTTCTCTTGCGGGTCCGCAAGTGAAAGAGCCTCGTTTAGTTCGTACCGTAATCGGTGCTAACCTTTCTCAATTAACGGCAGGTGAATTGAAAGACGGTAATAACCGTGTGATTTCTGGTTCTGTGCTTTGTGGTCAAACTGCAAAAGATGCTCATGACTATTTAGGTCGTTATGCATTACAAGTTTCTGTGATTGCAGAAGGTAATGAGAAAGAGTTCTTAGGTTGGATCACACCACAATCGAACAAATATTCGATTACCCGTACCGTATTAGGTCACTTTGGTAAGAAATTATTCAACTTCACTACTGCAGAGAATGGTGGTGAGCGTGCAATGGTACCAATCGGTAGCTATGAGCGCGTAATGCCGTTGGATATTTTACCGACATTATTATTACGTGATTTAATCGTGGGCGATACGGATGGTGCACAAGCATTAGGTTGTCTTGAGTTAGATGAGGAAGACTTAGCATTATGTTCTTTCGTTTGCCCGGGCAAATATGAATACGGTTCAATCTTGCGTCAAGTATTAGATAAGATTGAGAAGGAAGGTTAAAAATGGGTTTAAAAAATCTTTTTGAAAAAATGGAACCCGCGTTTTTACCAGGTGGTAAATACAGCAAGCTTTATCCGATCTTTGAATCGATTTATACCTTGCTTTATACACCAGGTACGGTAACGCACAAAAATACTCACGTTCGTGATGCGTTAGACTCAAAACGTATGATGATTACGGTTTTCCTTGCGTTGTTCCCTGCGATTTTCTACGGGATGTACAATGTGGGTAACCAAGCGATTCCAGCCTTAAATCAATTAGGCAATTTAGATCAACTAATTGCTAACGATTGGCACTATGCACTTGCAAGTTCATTAGGTTTAGATTTAACTGCCAATGCAACTTGGGGCTCGAAAATGGCGCTGGGAGCGATCTTCTTCTTACCAATTTACTTAGTGGTTTTTACCGTTTGTACAATTTGGGAATTGTTGTTCTCAGTGGTGCGTGGTCATGAAGTAAATGAAGGGATGTTCGTTTCAACCATTTTATTTGCGTTAATCGTTCCACCAACATTGCCATTATGGCAAGCAGCACTTGGTATCAGCTTTGGTATCGTGGTAGCGAAGGAAATCTTCGGTGGTGTAGGTCGTAACTTTATGAACCCTGCACTTGCTGGTCGTGCATTCTTATTCTTTGCTTATCCGGCTCAAATTTCCGGCGACTTAGTATGGACTGCAGCAGATGGTTTCTCTGGTGCAACCGCACTTTCACAATGGTCTCAAGGTGGTCAAGCAGCATTACAACACACTGTAACCGGTCAGCCTATTACTTGGATGGATGCATTCATCGGTAATATTCCTGGTTCAATGGGTGAGGTTTCAACGCTTGCGTTATTAATCGGTGGTGCGTTAATTGTATTCACCCGTATTGCTTCTTGGCGCATTATGGCTGGTGTCATGATCGGTATGATTGGTACAGCAACCTTATTCAACTTAATCGGTTCTGATTCTAATCAAATGTTCTCAATGCCTTGGCATTGGCACTTTGTATTAGGTGGTTTTGCACTTGGTATGATCTTCATGGCTACAGACCCTGTATCAGCTTCATTTACCAACACAGGTAAATGGTGGTACGGTGCGTTAATTGGCGTGATGGCTGTATTAATTCGTACAGTGAACCCAGCTTATCCAGAAGGGATGATGTTAGCGATTTTATTTGCAAACTTATTTGCACCAATTTTCGACTACATCGTGGTTCAAGCAAATATCAAACGTCGGAGAGCAAGAACAAATGGCTAAATTTAATAAAGATAGCGTT
>CAUUXN010000036.1:0-15624 GCA_963548985.1 uncultured Haemophilus sp.
CGATTGAGCACAATTATAGTGAGCTTTTCTTTTCAGTCAATTAATTTTTTAGATTCCTCTTTCAATTGCTCAAAATTATTCCAGTTTTTCAACCGCACTTTTGTTGTCTTTGTAAAATAAGGCGTTGTCAGTTAAAATAGCAAACGTTTACTTAATGCCATCTTGAGGAAAAAACGCATGACTGCTCAAATTATTTCAGGTACTGAACTCTCAAAAAAAATCAAATTGGATGTTGCCAATAAAATTGAACATTATCGTGCTCAAGGTAAACGTGCACCAGGACTTGCGGTCATTTTGGTGGGGGCAGATCCCGCTTCTCAAGTCTATGTAGGCAGTAAACGAAAAAGTTGTGAGGAAATCGGGATGGTTTCAAAATCCTATGATTTACCTGAAACAACGTCGGAAGCAGAACTACTACAACTGATAGATCAATTAAATGCTGATGAAACCATTGATGGTATTCTTGTGCAACTTCCATTGCCTGAACAAATTAATAGCACATCAGTGATTGAGCGTATTAGCCCTGAAAAAGATGTGGATGGTTTCCACCCTTATAATGTGGGGCGTTTATGTCAGCGTATTCCAACTTTACGTGCTTGCACCCCTTATGGCGTGATGAAATTATTAGAAACCACTGGTATTGATTTACACGGTAAGCATGCGGTGATCGTCGGTGCATCAAATATTGTGGGTCGTCCAATGTCACTCGAATTATTGTTGGCGGGTGCAACGGTTACGGTGACTCACCGTTTCACCAAAGATTTAGAGCATCATATCCGTCAGGCTGATGTTTTAGTCGTGGCTGTGGGCAAGCCTCGTTTTATTCCAGGCGATTGGATTAAAGAAGGGGCAACAGTCATTGATGTGGGGATTAACCGTATCAATGGTAAATTAGTCGGTGACGTGGAATATGATGTGGCGATACAAAAAGCGGCTTATATTACACCAGTACCGGGTGGAGTAGGGCCAATGACGGTTGCCATGCTGATGTTTAATACACTTTATGCTTATGAGCATAACAATCAACTCGTTTAAGAAATGAAAAAAGTGCAGTTAAATTTAACCGCACTTTTGCATTAATGTAATTTCAATCTTGGTTTTAAATAGTGGTTAAGTTTATCCACTAAAATAATCAAGCCAATCTTAATACATCCATGCAAAGCATGTTGATGCATACGATATAAAGATACATACGCAAATTGCGCAAATTTACCTTGAACAGTCAGTGGGTTTTTCCCAAATTTATTTGAAATGCTACCCAATGCGGTAAAGCTTGAAAGAGAAACCAAGGTTCCTTTATCGTTATATTTGAATGCTTTTAATGGTTTTTGTTCAAAAAGTGCAAAGATGTTTTTCGCACAAGCTTTTGCCATTTGGTGTGCCGCTTGCGCTCTTGGCGGGACTAATTTACCGTTTGGTTGCATTAATGCTGCACAGTCACCAATGGCAAAAATACTATCATCCACCGTGGTTTGAAGAGTGTCTTTTACCACTAATTGATTGATGCGGTTGAGCTCTAATCCATCGAATTGCTGCGTCACCGTAGAGGTGCGAACACCTGCCGCCCATACAATCAGATCAGCTTTGATTTCTTCCCCATCTTTGGTGATAAGCGTGTTAGGTTGGGCTTCTGTGATCATCGTATTTAATTTCACGTTTGCACCCATTTCTTGCAATTCATCTAATACTGCCGCAGATAAATTTTCAGGTAGAGCAGGTAATAAGCGCGGACCTGCTTCAACTAAGGTGACTTGCAAGCAAGAATTATCAATTTTACCGTAGCCGTAAGAAGATAAGTCTTCAGTCGCATGATAAAGTTCAGCAGTTAATTCCACACCAGTTGCGCCGCCACCAACAATCGCAATATTGACTTTGTTTTCATCCACTAGTTTTTGTTTAAACTCTTCTTCACCGATATCATCTAATGCACGGTTCTCAGAGAATTTAAGGAATAATTCCAACATTCTTTGTTGAAAACGAAGCGCTTGATCAGAGCTATCTAAGAAAATACAGTTATCGGCGACGCCTTTTGTATTGAAATCATTCGATTTACTGCCGATTGCAATCACTAAGTAGTCATAAGGAATACGGCGCGCAACCACAAGCATATCGCCTTCTTGCCCATAAACAGGGGCAAGCTCAACATATTTTTGTTCACGATTAATGCGTGTGATCGAACCTTGCTCAAAACTGAAATGGTGGTTTTTACCGTGAGCACGATAGCTCAGAGAATCCATACCATCATCCATGACACCTGTTGCAATTTCATGTAATAGAGGTTTCCACAAGTGGGTCGCATTGCGGTCAACAAGCGTTACTTTAGCTTGTTTCTTACGACCTAATTTGTCACCTAAAAATGTCGCTAATTCAATGCCGCCAGCGCCACCACCAACGATCACGACGTTTTTCATAAAGTTCTCCTAAAAGAAAAATTGTTAAAAATGTTAAACTAATGTAATGATAGCATAACAAATAAACAAGACGAAAAAATTTAATGGAAATTGACCGCACTTTATTGATGGCAGCGATCGTAAAGCGGTTGTAATTGTTGAATG
This sequence comes from uncultured Haemophilus sp., assembly GCA_963548985.1. Taxonomy (GTDB): domain Bacteria; phylum Pseudomonadota; class Gammaproteobacteria; order Enterobacterales; family Pasteurellaceae; genus Haemophilus_D. The sequence continues at coordinate 2,556 of CAUUXN010000036.1, forward strand.
GTTTGGGTGATAAATAAAACGGGATCGATTTGATGGAGTTCAGCTTTTTCAATGCTTTTTCCAATGCACCAAAAATCTTCATCTGAACGTAAGAGAAGATCTTTTTCAGAAATGTCCTTCACTTGGCGAAAATCATCATATTCGCTTTCATCTTCTCGCCAAATATCAAAATCTGCAAATTGTTTGAAATCAAATTGATCAAGCCACTGATTATATTGTTGCACATTAATTTGTGAGCGATCTGCACGATAGCAATGCCAATCTAAACACACTCTTAGTCGGCGACGATTTAATAGCACAGAAAAGATTGCTGCAGAATTTTGGTTGAACTCGTATTTAAAATAAGCAAAGAAATGAGCGCGTACCTGCCAGCCATTGGTCCAGCTTTCAATATGCGGTTTCGCAAAAGGCATGCCAAGCTGCTTTGCCACTTCTTGAATAATCGCTTTCCAATTATCCCAATGTAATTTGTAATCAGCTTTAATCGCTGGAATATCTTCCGGACAAAATTTCTTCATCTGGGCGAATTGGTAGAACGGAATATTGAACAGTTCGCAAGATTCAGCATTAAGTGAGAGCATAGTGTTTCCTTAAAAATCACAGTAATTTTTGACCGCACTTTGTGTGAAGAGCTGTTTATCTTCCCAACGCAACAGAGTCATTCGATTATTCCACACACAACCTGTATCTAAGGCATAAATACCTTGAGGGAGATTCTCATCGACTAAACTTGCCCAGTGCCCAAATACAATCGGGATCTGTTTATAAAGAGGATTATCCAAATTAAACCAAGGTATAAGCTCCGCCGGCGCATCTTTCAAAGAGGATTTACAGGCAAAATCAAAGCGATGATCTGAATAGCAAAAACGCATTCGAGTGAACGCATTAATAATGTAACGATGACGTGCTAAGCCCTGCAAATCTGGCGACCAACGATCGGGTTGTTCTGAATACATATTTTCAATGAGATAATGAAAATCGCCATGCTGTAAAATGTGTTCCACTTCAGCTGCACAAGATTTCGCGGTTTCCAAATCCCAATCTGGCGAAATGCCTGCATGTGCCATCAGGAAGTTTAATTTTTCATTATGCACAAGTAAGGGTTGATGGCGTAACCAGTCAATGAGTTCATCAAAATCGGGCGCATTAAAAATAGCATCGACACGATCACGAGGCTTCACTTTTTTAATACCCAGTGCGGTTGCAATTAGATGCAGATCGTGATTACCAAGGACAGTCTGCGCCGTACTTCCAAGTGATTTTACAAAACGAAGACATTCAAGTGATTTATCTCCACGCGCCACAAGATCCCCCACAAGATAAAGTTTATCTTGCACAGGATTGAAGTTTACTCGTTCTAATAAAAGCTGTAATTCATCATAACAGCCTTGTAAATCACCGACGAAATAGGTTGCCATTTTTGACCGCTCTTTTACTCTTCTGAATTTAAGATTTCATCTTTATTGACATCTACTGGTGGGTTATCCGCCAGCCAGTTCGCTAAGCGCGCATAATCTGCAATAGCCAAATTTTCTGCGCGTGCATTTAAATCAATACCAAGTGCGGTCAGATCTTCGGCTGAAAATAATGTTGAAAGCGCATTACGCAATGTTTTACGGCGTTGGTTGAAAGCTTGAGAACAAACACGGTTCAGCCAATATAAATCTTTTACAGGGTGCGGCAATTCTTTATGTGGAATTAAACGCACAACAGCTGAATCTACTTTCGGTGCAGGTTTGAAGGCCGAAGGTGGCACTTCAAGTACAGGCATCACTTGGCAGAAATATTGCGCCATGATGGTTAAACGCCCGTAAGCTTTGCTATTTGGGCCTGCGCATAAGCGTTTTACCACTTCTTTTTGCAGCATGAAGTGCATATCCTGAATCACATCATGATACTTAAATAAATGGAACATCAATGGGGTAGAAATGTTGTAAGGCAAGTTACCAAACACACGTAATTTCTGACCTTTTTCTGCTAAATGTTCTTTTGCATAAAGTTCACCAAAATCAAATTGCATGGCATCCGTTTCAATAACGGTGAGCTTTTGATGTAAAAATGGATGATGACGTAAACGTTCTGCAAGGTCTCGATCAAGTTCTACTACAGTAAGATGATCGACAAGCTCTCCAACAGGCTCCGTTAATGCACCAAGCCCAGGGCCAATTTCTACTAAGAATTGATTCGGTTGCGGGTGAATCGCTGCCACAATCCCTTGAATGACAGAGGTGTCGTGTAAAAAGTTTTGTCCAAAGCGTTTACGGGCTGTATGGCCCAAGTGTTTTTTTGAGTTCATAAAATAGTCTAGTAAATGATAAAGTTTGTGGTTTATATCTTTAAATATCTAGCCACTCTGGTTTTATTTCTTTCGGGGAGATCTCGTTAACATTATCATGGTAATGAAGAATATGGCATGCATTCTTAGAATTTGGATGCCAATGTGTAAAATTTTCTTTGTCTTGCGAGTAAAAACAAATCATAGGTTTATTTAACCCCGAAGCAATATGAATCGTTGATGTATCAACCGAAATAAGCAGAGCACAATTTCTAATCAACTCAATTGTATGATAGATCGTTGTGTGAGGATTTGGATAAACAAATACATCATTAAATTGATTAGCGATTCTACTTAAATGCTCATAAGCATCAGGTGTTGCAAGTAAGACTAGCTGATGTTTATGAGAGTCTCTAATATATGTTAAATAATCTACAATGTGAGAGTCATCAAACTTTCTATTTTTCCCATTCCCATAGAAGTTAATTGTAATGTAATTATTTAACTTATTATCAGTAATAAACTGAAGGATTTCTTCTTTAGTTGAGTCATCTTGCGGAATGTCATAGCTATCATCACTTAGACTGATGTTTGACTGAACTAAAGCCTCTTTGTAAATTTCTGAAAAATGGCCGTCTTTAGTAATATTTATATTAAAAATATTATAATCTGCTTTTCTATAACCGATATAATTACGGGCATTGAGTATTCTCAATAGCAACAAGTCCCGGTTTCTAAGAATAATAGTTGGATCAATAACAACATCGTATCTTTCTTTTCGAATAAACAGTGCCGTCTTGATGTAGTCAAGAATGTTTCTTTTCTTTACAAGATAAATCTCATCAATGTTATGGTTTCTTTGAAACAGATAAGCGTTCTGTTTCGTGCAGATGACACCAATTTTTATCGAAGGGTTAAATTTCTTTATTTCCCGAAAAACAAAAGAACTCACGATATAGTCGCCAATTTTCCCATCTTGTCGCAAAAATAAGAAACTCTTAGGATGTTCTAAACTTTGGGGATTGTTTGATCTTGATGATTTATCGAATATCCATTTCCCCATTTTTAACCTTAGGGCCTTTAGCTTATTCATATCGATGCTCAATTTTGTCTATTTCTGAGTCACTGTTTAATCCTCTGAATACACATGGTGGCTCAATACCATAGGTATCAACACGTGTTTTTTGGATTAATCCTGTTAGATAATCTGCAGGCAGTCTTATTGGATAAGCGTAATTAAGTAATTTTTTCGCACCAGAGAGTGTAATTAAATAAGCGGTTGCATAGATAATACATCTTCTTGAATTTTTTGAAGGCGCCTTGTAATGTGCAAGTCTATATCCTTCCACAATCCGTTTCTTAAAGAAATGGGACTTCACTTTTCCGTGATCAAAAAAGATCAACTCATGATTTTTATTAATTTTATTGAGCGTATCTTCAACAATTTCCTTAAAGTGCTGTGAAACAATCGCATCGTCTTCAAGAATAATGGCACTTTTAATATTGTTTTCTACCATGTGCTCATAAACTTTAATATGGCTTATTGCACAGCCAATTTCGCCGAGCGTTAAGGGCTTAGGTGATAAATAGTGTTTGGGATAGAAATCATAATCGACAGATTCTAATACGGAAGCGGGCAGTTTTTTCCCATCGGTCGCATCAAAAAAACTAAAGTCTAACCCCAAACCAGAAAGTCGCTTAGCAATATTTTCTCTTCTTGTTGAATGTTTTAAACTAATTACAATTATTTTAGGTATAGCCATAAATAACCCTTGGGTTGAAGTTATTGTTTTACATACAGATTAACGAACATCATAGTAAAGTTTGCTTTAGCTTTTTAGATAGGGTGCCACCTTGGGAAAGGTGATAACGCATAAGGCTACATCTTATTGGTCTCGTATGCTAAATTAAATTCTTTACCTAATCGACTTTAGTGGAACATTATAATCGAATTATTGAAAAAATAATGTGCATTTCAACAAAATACCATTTTAATCTTTCGTCTAACATTAAAAACGGCTATAATTCGCCCGTTTTTCATTTATAACCCGCAAAAAGTGCGGTCAAAAAAATCATAATTTTAGAGGATAAAATGGCAAAAGAAGATTGCATTGAAATGCAAGGCACAATTTTGGAAACCTTACCAAATACCATGTTCCGTGTTGAGTTAGAAAATGGTCATGTAGTGACTGCTCATATTTCTGGCAAAATGCGTAAAAACTATATTCGTATCTTAACAGGCGATAAAGTAACTGTAGAAATGACGCCTTATGACTTAAGCAAAGGTCGTATCATTTTCCGTAGCCGTTAATTTTAGAATTAGAAAAAGCCGATATGTTGATATCGGCTTTTTTTGTTTGAAAAGCGTACAAATTATTTGAAGTCTGTAAAAAAATCTGTATAATCAGCGCCCTTAGCCACGTTCATTTTTTCGTTCCTTGCCTTTGCAGATTGGTGGCTAATCTACGTCAAAGGCTGATTAACCCGTAAGGAGCAGTAATGCGTCACTACGAAATCGTGTTTATGGTTCATCCGGACCAAAGCGAGCAAGTACCAGGTATGATCGAACGCTACACCGGTTCTGTAAAAGAAGCTGGTGGTCAAGTTCATCGCCTAGAAGATTGGGGACGTCGCCAATTAGCGTACCCAATTAATAAATTACACAAAGCACACTATGTGCTTATGAATGTAGAAGCGCCTCAACAAGTCATCGACGAGCTAGAAACGACTTTCCGTTATAACGATGCTGTATTACGCAGTCTTGTTATCCATACTAAGCACGCCGTAACAGAAGCGTCCCCAATGAAAGCGGCTAAAGAAGAACGTAAACCTTTAGCTGAAGTTGAAAACAACGATTTTGAGGATGCTGAAGAGTAATTCAAAACTTGATAATCGCTTCTCGTTAATCGGCACAGTGTGTCAATTACCTAAACGAAGCAAAAGCCCTAACGGGATTGCGCATTGCCAGTTTTGGCTGGAACATCGTTCCGAACAAGTCGAAAGTGGTTTATCACGCCAAGCGTGGTTAAAGATGCCAGTTCAAGTCAGTGGCAATCAGTTAATAGAAAAAACTCAAAGCATTACGGTCGGCAGTAAACTTCTTGTGGTGGGGTTTATAACTTCACATAAAATCTCAAATGGTTTAACGCAGTTAGTATTGCATGCCGAGCAAATCGAATTTATAGATTAGGAGACAGCCAAATGGCACGTTATTTCCGTCGTCGTAAGTTCTGCCGTTTCACAGCGGAAAATGTTGTTGAAATCGATTACAAAGATATCGCTACATTAAAGAACTACATTTCTGAAAGCGGCAAAATTGTACCAAGCCGCATTACCGGTACTCGTGCGAAGTACCAACGCCAATTAGCACGCGCAATCAAACGCGCTCGTTATTTAGCGTTATTACCTTACTCTGATTCTCATCACAATTAAGAAGGAGTTAGGAAATGCAAGTAATTCTTTTAGATAAAATCGTTCACCTAGGTAACGTAGGTGATCAAGTTAATGTTAAATCTGGTTTCGCTCGTAACTTCTTAATCCCACAAGGTAAAGCAGTTATGGCAACTAAAGCTAACATTGAACACTTTGAAGCACGTCGTGCAGAATTAGAAGCGGCAGCAGCAGCAAATCTTGCAGCAGCTCAAGCTCGTGCAGCAGAAGTTACTGCATTAGGTTCTGTGACTATCGCATCTAAAGCAGGTGATGAAGGTCGTTTATTCGGCGCAATCACTACTCGTGATGTGGCAGAAGCAGTAACTGCAGCAGGCGTTAAAATTGCGAAAAGTGAAGTTCGTTTACCAAACGGTCCAATCCGTACTCTTGGTGACCACGATGTTCGTTTCCAACTTCACGGCGAAGTATTTGCAACATTAGATGTTATCGTTGTTGCAGAATAATTATCAAAATTTTTGATAAAAGAAAACCCGACGTAATGTCGGGTTTTTTGTTTTTCTAGATTAAGAAAATATTTTGGTTATTCGTCGAGAATAAAAAAGTGCGGTCATTTTTGACCGCACTTTCATTTATCAATTTCATGTTTTTAAATTACAAACCTAATACAGCAAATAACACCCAAATTGTGTAAATCATGGCTAAGCCGTAAAAGATAAATCCGCCTGCGGGCACGTGGATTTTAAGATCGTGCATCGCATGATGGATACGGTGTAAACCACACCACATAGGGAAAATGGTTAAAACTAAGATAACTAATTTTCCGATCCAAGAATAAGCGAATGTAATTAGGTTATGTGGATTAATTAATCCGAATGGTAACAATAAACCAAGGATTAAGATCACAACAGGGAAGAAAATCGCACTGACAGTCCCGCCAGCACCAAACATCAACCATACTGGCGGTTCACCAGAGCGTTTTGGATTTTGATCGACCATTTTTTCTCTCCCTACATATAAACTAAAATTAATGCGATAACACTAATCACAGCTGTAACTGCCCAAAGTGCATTTCTTAACACGTGATGTGGCAAACGTTCATTTTTAACAATGATGTTCATCACTTTTGGTGTCATCACAAAATAAGTTGCAGTGTGATATAAAGTCGCAATTAATGTGATGATATTTAAGAACACCACAATTGGATTTCTTAAGAAGCCAATGAAATCAATAATGCCTAGACCTGGAACAGGATTGCTTGCAAGGCAAAGTACACCATAAAGCAATACAATGCAGAACCATACAGCAAAGATAGAAGTTGCTTCACGTACCATATAAGCTTTGTAGAAATCCAATTTTTGCCACCAAGTAGCCGTCATTGGGCGAACATATTTTTTGCGTTTACTTACTGTTACTGACATATTCTTCCCCTTAGCCTTTTGGTTTTAGCATTGAGATAACATAATCTTTGGCACTTTCCACTTTGCCTTGGTTGATTGCAGAAGCTGGATCCACGTGTTTTGGACACACTTCAGAACAATAACCAACAAAAGTACAGCTCCAAACACCGTTTTTACCATTTAATAATGGCATACGTTGTGCTTTACCATGGTCACGGTTATCAAGGTTGTAACGGTGTGCCATTGTAATCGCTGCAGGGCCTAAGAATTCAGGGTTTAAACCAAATTGTGGACAAGCCGCATAGCATAAACCACAGTTGATACACATTGAGAATTGACGATATTTTTCAAGTTGTGCCGGCGTTTGTTTAGTACGGCTTACTTGCAATTCTTTTGATGGATGTGGTTTACCATCTAATGCTGGTGCTTCGTTACCAATAATATAAGGTTTAATTGCCTCTAAACTTTCGATAAAGTGGCTTAAATCAACCACTAAGTCGCGTTCAATAGGGAAGTTTGCTAATGGTTCAATACGCATATGGCCGCTGTAATCACGTAAGAACGTTTTACAAGCCAATTTAGGTTTGTTATTCACCATCATCCCACAAGAACCGCAGATCGCCATACGGCAAGACCAGCGATAAGAAAGAGACGGTTCAAGTTTATCTTTAATGTAACCTAACGCATCTAAAAGAGAAGTTTGGTTATCATAAGGTACTTGATAAGAGCTTAAATGTGGCTCTTGATCATTTTCTGGGTTGTAGCGTAATACTTCTACAGTCATTACTGGTGAATTAGCCATTTGCTTGCTCCTTAGCTTTCGCAGCCGCTTCTGCCGCTTCTGCTTCAGCACCATAAACACGTTTTGCTGGTTGAGATTTAGTGATTTTCACCGGGCTGTATTCAATACGCGGTGCATCATCGCCATTGTAGTAAGCAAGGGTGTGTTTTAAATAATTCACATCATCACGTTCAGTGTAGTCTAAGCGTTGGTGTGCACCACGAGACTCTTTACGTTCAATCGCAGAGTTGGCAATAGATTGTGCTACATCAAGGATGTAACCTAATTCTACGGTGTAAAGTACATCGGTATTGAATACGCTTGAACGGTCTGCAACACGAATACGTTTATAACGTTCTTTAAGCTCAGCAATTTTATCTACTGCTTTTTGCATGCTTTCTTGGTCACGGTAGATACCACAACCTTCTTCCATCACGGTACCCATTTCGTCACGGATTTCAGACCAAGATTCATTACCCTCTTGGTTATAAAGTGCTTCAAGGCGAGCCACAACATCTTGTGCTTGTGCATCAACTGCTGCACGGTTTGCTGGTTGTGCTTCTGCTGCACGTTGTGCGGCATATTCACCTGCAACACGGCCTAAAACCACTAATTCTGCAAGCGAGTTAGAACCTAAACGGTTTGCACCGTGTAAACCAGAAGACGCACATTCACCCACAGCAAATAATCCTTTAATACGAGTTTCGCTGTTGAAATCCACTTCGATACCACCCATGGTGTAGTGAACAACTGGACGAACTGGAATTGGTTCATTAACTGGGTTTACACCTTCATAAGCACTTGCTAATTCACAAATGAATGGAAGACGTTCATGTAAGTATTTTTCACCTAAGTGACGTAAGTCAAGGTGAACCACATCCACACCTTTTGCAGTTTTTAAGGTGTTGCCTTTACGCCACTCTTGCCAGAATGCTTGTGAAACTTTATCACGCGGACCAAGTTCCATATATTTGTTTTCAGGTTTACCGATTGGGGTTTCAGGACCTAGACCATAATCTTGTAAATAACGGTAGCCGTTTTTATTCACTAAGATACCGCCTTCACCACGACAACCTTCAGTCATTAAGATACCGGTGTTTGGTAAGCCGGTTGGGTGATATTGGACGAATTCCATATCACGAAGAGGAACACCGTGACGATATGCCATTGATAAACCATCACCAGTTACGATACCGCCGTTGGTGTTAAATTTAAATGCACGACAGCCACCACCAGTTGCAATCACAACCGCATTTGCGTTGATTTGAACAAGTGAACCTTCCATCATATTCATCGCAACCATACCGCGAGCATGACCATCATCAACTAAGATGTCTAAAACGAAGTGCTCGTCAAAACGCTGAATTTGTGGATATTGAATGGATGTTTGGAAAAGAGTATGTAATAAGTGGAAACCGGTTTTGTCTGCCGCGAACCAAGTACGTTCGATTTTCATCCCACCGAAACGACGCACGTTCACATCGCCATCTGCTTTACGGCTCCAAGGGCAGCCCCAACGTTCAAGCTGAGTCATTTCCACTGGAGAATGTTCAACGAAGTATTCCACCACATCTTGTTCACATAACCAGTCACCACCGGCAACGGTATCGTGGAAGTGTTTATCGTAGGAATCTTCCTCTTTAATTACTGCGGCCGCACCACCTTCTGCTGCAACCGTATGGCTACGCATAGGATAAACCTTAGAAACTAATGCGATCTTTAAGTTAGGGTTTGCTTCTGCTGCTGCAATCGCTGCACGTAAACCGCCGCCACCGGCACCAACAATAGCAATATCGACATTAACCGTTTGCACGATATCCTCCAATCATATAGAAAGTAAAAAAATAAAACGCCCTAAATTAATAGGGACATGCGGTAATTCTGCCACTTTTGTTTACAAATTAGTAACTTTTTTTCCCGAATAAACGGATAAAATATCAAAAGTGTGATCTAACTCAAAAAAGTTAATTTTTTATATATTTATAGATGATAACCGTTTGCGTTTAAGAATGATTTAGTCGGATTATTGAGTTAAAAATCAGTCTTGTTTACAATAGCCTAATTCATTTTAAAGGTGAAAACGGAGAAAAAAATGACCGCACTTAGCGATAAAAAAACAGAATGGCAACCTTCCGCTTCAATTAAAAACTTATTGGCGCGAGCCAAAATCATTGCGGATATTCGTCAGTTCTTTACTGAACGTGGATTATTAGAAGTGGAAACCCCTGTTTTAAGTGAGTTTGGCGTAACGGATCTTCACCTTTCTACCTTTAATACAGAATTTGTTGCGCCTTTTGATGAACTGTCGAAAACGCTGTGGCTTTCTACCAGCCCGGAATATCATATGAAACGTTTACTGGCGGCAGGCAGTGGACCGATCTTCCAAATTGGTAAAGTGTTTCGTAATGAAGAAGCAGGCAATCGCCATAATCCCGAATTCACCATGCTTGAATGGTATCGACCGCACTTTGATATGTATCGTCTGATAAATGAAGTGGATGATTTGCTGCAACAGATCCTCGATTGTAAACCGGCTGAAACCTTAAGTTATCAGTTCGTCTTCCAAGAATATGTAGGATTAGATCCATTGTCTGCGACTCGTCAAGAATTGGTGGAAGTAGCACGTAAACACAACTTTATGGCAGATGAAGATGAAGATCGGGATACTTTATTACAATTTCTATTCAGTGAAGTAGTGGAGCCTAAAATTGGGCAAGAGATACCTGTTGCCGTTTATCATTTCCCTTCTTCCCAAGCCGCGCTTGCACAGCTTAGCCCAGAAGATAGCCGTGTGGCAGAACGTTTTGAGTTTTATTATAAAGGCTTAGAGTTAGCCAACGGTTTCCATGAGCTCACCGATGCACGCGAACAACAATACCGCTTTGAAAAAGACAATCGTCTACGGGAAAAAGCAGGCTTGCCACAACGTGAAATTGACTATCGTTTTTTAGGGGCTTTACAAGCAGGCATTCCAAATACTTCTGGTGTGGCTTTAGGGGTCGATCGTTTAATTATGATTGCATTAGGCGCAGAAAGTATTAAAGAAGTGATTTCATTTTCGGTGGAATGTGCTTAGTCTGCTCAAAAAATATTCATTATTTCTTCGAAAATGAATAAAAAAGAAGAACAAATTGCTCAAAATAGAGAGAGAGTTGTATAGACAAAATTCTGAAAAGTTCGATGTGAAAGGATGTTTTTGATTAAAAAATGTCCTTTTTTGTGTGAAAAATGTGATCTTGATCGGATTTTAGAAAATTGGAAGAGATCCTCCCATTGACACTATAGGTTTATTTTGTAATATTTGCGACGTCTATTTCGGAGATTGAACTTTTTATGAAAAATTGCTTCAATCAAAAATCATAGGTAACAACCAAAAGGAATAACAATTATGAAAAAGACACTAGCAGCATTAATCGTTACTGCATTTGCCGCTTCAGCAGCAAACGCAGCAGTAGTTTATGACAACGAAGGTACTAAAGTTGAATTAAACGGTTCTCTTCGTGTAATCATGGAAAAAGCGGATAAAAAAGAATATGACGCCGCTAACCACTCAACTAAAAAATCTAACTCTGCTTTACGTAATGCAGGCTCGCGTTTTGGCATCACTGTAAAACATAACTTAGATAACGATTTCTATGCGTTAGGTCGTGTAGAGTTCCGTTTTGATGATACAACTTCTCGTGATAAATTCGGTGGTGTTTATGCTAAACGTGCTTATGTAGGTTTAGGTAGCAAAGCAATCGGCGAGCTCAAATTTGGTCGTCAACTAACCATCGCGGATGATTTAACTCAAGCGAATGACTATGATTACGGTTTCATTCCAAAAGAAGAATATATCCCAACTGCGGGTACAGGCGTAGTTCGTTATGACTATAAAGGTATCGAAGGTTTACAATTAAGTGCAAACTATAACTTTGGTCAAACAAATGACGAAAAAGGCAATCCACTTAAACCAGGTATCAAAAATGCTTACGCTGTAGGTGCATTATATACAGTGGGTGATTTAGATGCGCGTTTCGCTTATGGTCACACTAACCTTGAAACTAATGCAACATATAAACACCGTGTAGATGGTTTCTTAGCATCATTAGGCTATAAATTTGGTGATTTCAAATTAACAGGTGATTTTGGTTATGCACATGTTAAGGAAAATGATGCAAAAACAAATAAATTCTATGTATCTCCAGGTTTTGCATATCAAGCTACCCCTATGTCTCAAGTGTATGGTAACTACCTATATGAACGCGTGAAAGGTGAATCTGATAAAGAGAAAACTCACGGTTTCTTACTTGGTGCAGACTACAAACTTCATAAACAAGTTGTATTATTTGTAGAAGGCAAATATGTGACTACTAAAGAGTACGTTAACGATTCTTACGATGGTAAAACTAAAGACAGAGCTATCGGTGTAGGTATGCGTGTATTCTTCTAATCTTTGATTAGATAAGAATCTTAAAAGGCGAATCGAAAGGTTCGCCTTTTTGTTTATTTTTTAAATCTCCCCAAACCCCTCTTTACGAAAGAGGGGCTTTTTTATGATGTTGCTTTTAGTGGTTTTATTGTAAATATATTTGATAGAGTTAAGAACGGAAAGCATTTATTTGCATTAAAATACCCCCTCTTTTGTAAAGAGGGGGCAGGGGGAGATTTAACTACTGCAACTTATTTAAAATTAATCTCCCCAAACCCCTCTTTACAAAAGAGGGGCTTTTTTATGATATTGCTTTTAGTGATTTTATTAGGAATATATTTGAGAGAGATTAAGAATGGAGAACGTTTATGGGCTATTAAGCCCCCCCTCTTTCGTAAAGAGGGGGCAGGGGGAGATTCACTATTTCAACTTATCCAAAACCAATTTCCCCATCATTTCAATATGGGCTTTTTCTGCATTCAATGCTGGGATATAGTGATAAGACACACCGCCGTGATTTAAGAACGTCTCTTTGTTTTCAACCTCAATTTCTTCTAAGGTTTCTAAGCAATCTACCGAAAAGCCCGGGCAAATCACCGCTATTTTTTGAATACCTTGAGAAGCCGCTTCTTCTAAAAAGTGATCCGTATAAGGTTGTAACCATTCTTCACGACCAAAGCGAGATTGGAAAGTCATATTCCATTGGTTTTCGGTTAAACCTAATTTATCCACAATGGCAATGGTGGTTTGTTTGCAGTGCTGACGATAATAATCGCCCATATTCTCATAACGTAATGGAATACCATGATAAG
>CAUUXN010000037.1:0-15586 GCA_963548985.1 uncultured Haemophilus sp.
CGCTTAAGTTTATTTTTTAAACGATATAAACGCACATACTCTAATACTTCTTGGAAGGATTTACTTACATTTCCCATGATCGACTCTCTCAAAGTTAAAAACAAACTTCGAGTAATGTAGCCTTTTTTTTCCTCCCCGTCAAAAGCTTAAATTTAAATTGATGGATTAGATCAAAAAACTGTTTGATTTAGTTGATTATTCTATTCGGTAGTGGTAAAAATGAAGAATCCATTCAAAATAAAATAAGGAAACACAATGTCAAAAGTCTTTAATTTTAGCGCGGGTCCAGCCATGATTTTTCCTGAGGTCCTACAAAAAGCACAAGCGGAGCTAACCAACTGGCTTGGTCAAGGTGTATCGGTAATGGAAGTCAGTCACCGTGGCAAATATTTTATGGAATTGATTGCTCAAGCAGAAAAAGATCTACGTGAGGTGTATCACATTCCAGATAACTATCGTGTGTTATTCCTACAAGGTGGGGCTCGAGGTCAATTTGCGGCATTACCGATGAACCTAATTGGTAAGAAAGGCAAAGCGCTTTACTTAAATAGCGGCCACTGGTCTGCAACTGCGGCTAAAGAAGCACGTAACTTTGCTGAAATTGATGAAATTACCATTGTGGAAAATGGTGAGCATACACACATCACCAATCTTGATTTCAGTGACATTGCGGAACAATACGATTACGTTCACTACTGCCCAAATGAAACCATCAGTGGTGTGGAAATTTTTGATGTACCGAATGTGGGCAATGCTGTGCTTGTAGCCGATATGTCATCTAACGTTCTCTCTCGCGAAATTGATATTAGCAAATTCGGTGTCATTTATGCGGGTGCACAAAAAAACCTTGGTCCTGCAGGGATTACGCTCGTGATTATTCGCGATGATTTGATTGGTCATGCTCGCCAAGCAACCCCATCAATTTGGAATTACGCCACACAACGCGATGCTGACTCCATGATCAATACCCCACCAACCTTTGCTTGGTATCTCTGTTCATTAGTCTTCAAACACATTCAAGCAATCGGTGGCTTAAAAGAAATTGCAAAACGTAACGCATTGAAAGCGCAAACCCTTTACGATTACATTGATAGCAGCAAACTCTATCGTAACGTCGTAGCTAAAGAAAACCGTTCAACCATGAATGTGACATTCGTAACAGGTAATCCAGAGCTTGATACTAAATTTGTTGCAGAATCTACAGCTGCCGGTCTTCAAGCCTTAAAAGGTCACAAAGTATTAGGTGGTATGCGCGCTTCTATCTATAACGCGATGCCATTAGAAGGCGTGCAAGCGCTCATTGAATTCATGAAAAAATTTGAAGCTGAAAATAGCTAATTATCTGATTTATTAAATTCAACGTGCGGGCTGAAAGGCCCGCTCGTTTTTATAAGGAAAGCATATGCAATACATCAACGTCGCCAATCAAGGCGTAAAATCTCTTTCACCTTACCAGGCTGGAAAACCAATCGAAGAACTCGAACGCGAGTTAGGCATTACTGGTATCGTTAAACTTGCCTCAAATGAAAACCCTTTCGGTTTTCCTGAAAGTGCGAAAAAAGCCATTCAAGCCCAACTTGATCATTTAACGCGCTACCCTGATGCTAACGGTTTTGAACTTAAAGCAGCTATTGCAAAAAAATTTGGTGTGCTACCAAACCAAATCACCCTTGGCAATGGTTCGAACGATTTATTAGAACTCTTTGCCCATACCTTTGCGGGTGAACACGATGAAGTGATTTATTCACAATATGCTTTTATTGTTTACCCTTTAGTGACAAAAGCTATTAATGCTGTTGCAAAAGAAATTCCAGCTAAGAATTGGGGACATGATTTAAACGGATTTTTGACCGCACTTTCAGATAAAACCAAGTTGATTTTTATTGCCAATCCAAACAATCCGACCGGAAATTTCTTAACGGAAGCAGAATTGGATGCCTTCTTAGCCAAAGTGCCTGAAAATGTGATTGTTGTACTAGATGAAGCTTATACCGAATTTACCCATCCTAGTGAACGGGTTAATTCTTTTGCATTACTGGAAAAATACCCGAATCTTATCGTTTCACGCTCACTATCGAAAGCTTATGGATTGGCGGGGTTACGTATTGGTTACGCAGTCTCTAATCCTGAAATCGCAGACTTATTAAACCGTGTTCGTCAACCGTTTAACTGTAATAGTCTTGCTTTAACCAGTGCGATTGCGGTGATGAACGATGATGCCTTTGTCGAAAAAGTGGCAGAGAACAATCGCCAAGAAATGAAACGTTATGAAGCCTTCTGCCAACAATATGGTTTAGACTTTATTCCATCTAAAGGTAACTTTATTACCATTGATTTTAAACAACCGGCCGCACCAGTTTATGATGCATTATTACGTGAAGGTGTCATTGTTCGGCCTATTGCAGGTTATGGCATGCCAAATCATTTACGTATCAGCATTGGCTTACCGCAAGAAAATGACAAATTTTTTACTGCACTTAAAAAAGTGCTTAATTTAGGAAATGAAAAATAGGAGCTTTTATGACTCAAGTAACAATGATGGGTAATCCCATTGAAATAAGCGGTAACTTTCCCAAAAAAGGAGAGAAAGTGACCACACTTACGCTCACCAATAAAGAACTCGCTGACGTCACGCTTGATACTTATGCAGGAAAACGCAAAGTTTTAAATATTTTCCCAAGTATTGATACAGGTGTATGTGCAACTTCTGTTCGCAAATTCAATCAACAAGCAGCTAATTTAAAAAATGCTGTGGTACTTTGCATTTCAGCTGATTTACCTTTTGCACAAGCACGATTCTGCGGTGCGGAAGGTATTGAGAACGTAGAAACGCTTTCGACTTTCCGTCATAAAGAAGCCCATGAAAACTTAGGGGTAAATATCACAACAGGTCCAATCGCAGGTTTAACTGCACGTTCAGTGATTGTTTTAGATGAAAACAACAATGTGCTACATAGTGAACTGGTGTCTGAAATTAAAAATGAGCCAAATTATGAAGCTGCGCTAGCCGCACTATAATGAATAAGGCGCTTTTTTATAGAAAGTGCCTTTTTATTATTCAGGAAAAATCTCATTCAATATCAATGCAATTCCATCATCATTATGCGAAGCAGTGACACGATTCGCGGCCTGTTTAATCTCATCCGGTGCATTGCCCATTGCCACGCCTAATCCCACACTTTCTAACATATCTAAATCATTAAAGTTATCACCAAAAGCGACACATTCTTCCATCTTCACATGAAAATAATCTTCGAGAAAACGCACTGCGTTACCTTTTGTCGCGGATTTATGCATCACTTCAAGGAAATTCGCATGAGAACGGCAAATGCTTAAATGCGGGAATTTCTCTTTCAAAATTAGCTCAATACCAATCACTTCATCCGTTTCACCAATGATTTGAATTTTATGTGGAGAATAGACCGCACTTTCATCATAAGGATCAATCTGAATGCCTGTCACGCTACGTTCATAAATCACCCATTTATTATTCAAATCGCGAGCGACGCAATCATCATAAGTATAATAATTGACACCTAGCGCGGGATGGTCTGCTAATACTTGATTAATAGCTTGAATATCAGCGGGATCAAGTTGAACTGAGTAAATCGGTGTAGCATTTTTATCTAAAATCAAGGCACCACTGAATGCCACAATGATATTGTAATTTTCAATGAGTTTCGCATAAGGCCAAATACCCAGCGGCGAACGAGCAGAAATAGGTGTAAATGGAATACCTTGTTTTGTAATGCGTTGAATTGCATCTAAGGTTTTAGGCGAAATTCGATGATCCGACGTTAATAAGGTACCATCAAAATCACTGAATACGGCTTTATACATAATTGCTCCAAATCGTCATTATTTTTCGGAAAGGTAAGGATCAGCAAAGCCTAAATCCTGCATAATTTCAGTTTCTAAACTTTCCATTTCTTCTGCTTCATCATCTTCAATGTGATCGTAACCCAGTAAATGCAAGCAACCATGCACGATCATATGCGCCCAATGCGCCATTAAAGGCTTTTCTTGCTCGATGGCTTCTCGCTCCACTACCTGGCGACAAATCACCAAATCGCCCAACAGTGGTAATTCCACTTCATCAGGGCATTCAAAAGGGAAAGACAATACATTGGTTGGACGATCTTTTCCACGATAAGTCAAATTCAAGTCATGACTTTCCGCTTCATCCACAATGCGTACCGTCATTTCCACATTATCGCTTTCTGGTTGCACTGCAGCAGTTGCCCATTGCAGAATTTTCGCTTCTGATGGCAAGCCTTCTGTATTTTCACAGGCCAGTTGCAGATCGATTATCATATTGCCCATGTTATTCTCCTAAATTCGTTTCATTTTCTGACCGCACTTTTTGCTCACGTTCAGCTCGACGCTGCGCGGCAATTTCTTGACGGCGAATTTCATCTTGGGCTTCCCATTCTTCGTAAGCTTGCACCACTTTTGCCACCACAGGATGTCGTACAATATCTTTACTTTCAAAGTAGTTAAAGCTTAATTCCGACACTTTACTTAACACTTCCATGGCGTGACGTAAACCCGATTTTGTGCTGCGCGGTAAATCGATTTGGGTTACATCCCCTGTAATCACGGCTTTAGAATTAAAACCAATACGGGTTAAAAACATTTTCATTTGTTCGACCGTCGTATTTTGGCTTTCATCTAAAATAATAAAGCTGTCATTAAGTGTGCGCCCACGCATATAAGCCAATGGTGCGATTTCAATCACATTACGCTCCATCAATTTTTGTACACGTTCAAAGCCAAGCATTTCAAATAACGCATCATAAAGTGGTCGCAAATAAGGTTCAATTTTCTGTCCTAAATCACCAGGCAGGAAACCTAATTTTTCGCCCGCTTCAACCGCAGGACGAGTCAGCAAAATGCGACGAATTTCTTGGCGTTCTAATGCCTCGACAGCCGCTGCTACGGCTAAAAAGGTTTTCCCTGTACCAGCGGGGCCAATCCCAAAACTAATATCATGCGTAAGGATATTATGTAAATACTGAATTTGATTTTCACCACGCGGTTTAATCAAACCACGCTTGGTTTTAATTATGGTGCTATAGACCTGATTTTCACTACGTGACTCACTTCCCGCTTGCGATAACATTCTGCTCTCTTGCAAGGCAATATGCACATCTTCTAAATCAAGTTCTTTCACTTTCCCTTTAATTGGTGCAGTCTCCACATATAATGTTTGGATTAATTTAGCCGCACGATCAATTAATTGCTCATGGTGAGATTTAGGGTTTTCATCATTTGATTTCACGGTAAAAGTGAAATTATTGCGGGAAATATTGAGGTTAAATTCTTTTTCAATCAGTTTGATATTTTCATCAAATGCACCACAAAGGGATTGCAGACGATCATTTTCTTGAGGTTCTAAGGTAAAA
Source organism: uncultured Haemophilus sp. (assembly GCA_963548985.1). Taxonomy (GTDB): domain Bacteria; phylum Pseudomonadota; class Gammaproteobacteria; order Enterobacterales; family Pasteurellaceae; genus Haemophilus_D. Next base: position 5,406 of record CAUUXN010000037.1, read on the forward strand.
GTTGTCATTAAATTTCATATTAGAATTGTGAATACTGTCTCCATTTTAGCCTAATTACGATGAATGTAAAACGGGCTTCACCAACTGATGAAGCCCGATAACCAAATTAAGGCAATTCAGGGAAAAGCATCTTAATCACATTCATTGTCAATCGTCGAGATTGTCCACTAAATGGGAAAATATGCATCATCATCATAGGATTAAAGTTTGCCTCAATCACACCCCACGAACGTAAACTCGGTTCTGCTGGCTGTTTCAAATCAGGAATAATTAAATCTACGCCACAAACTGCCGCCCCCATTGCCTTGCTGATCCCTACCGCAATTTCTTTGTAACTGGCATGCATTTCATCCGTCATATCAATAGAATCACCGCCTGTACTAATATTAGAATTTGCACGTAATTGAACAAGTTGATCTTTTGCAGGAATAGAATCCACGGTTAATCCTTGTTCCTTAAGCTGCAACTGCTCAATATCCCCCAATGCAATTTTTTTCAATGGTGTACGACTGCCATCGCCCCGTAAAGGATGATCATTTTTAGCCGCAACTAATTCAGCAACGGTATGTACACCATCTCCAATTACATTTGCTGGAACACGTAATAAGACAGCTAACGTTTGATCACCCAGCACAAAGAAACGATATTCAGTGCCAAGTAGATAATCTTCAACCATGATATCTTTATCTTCACGGAAAGCAATCTCTACTGCTGTTGCAAAATCCTCTCTATCCGTTACACCTTGTTGGAAAATACTGATCCCTAAACCAAAATTCGTTGATTTTGGCTTAATCACGACAGCTCGATTCTCAAAAAGTGGGAAATTTTCGACCGCACTTTTCACATCGGTAAACTCGATGCTTTGCGGTACATTAAATCCAGCTTTTGCTAAGACTTTCTTCGTCACCACTTTATTTTCCATAATGAGTGGAGAAATATAGCTATCGTGAGAAGTCATATTACCGTTTTTCACATATTCCAAATGATCGCCAAATTGAAGACTGATAAATTGATCGCGTTCATCTAAAATCTCAATGTTTAATCCTTTTTGGATTGCATCAAACAATAACGCCTGTGTGGACAGTTCCATATTATCAAATGCACTTAATGCATAAAAACGTTCAAAGGCTTTTGCTTTATTGGATTGCGCGATATCCGCTCCTAATTGTTGGTAACTACCGACCTGTTCAATTGCCGCGACCACTTTCGCACAAAGCGTTTGGTTTGGATCCGAAAATTGCCCTAATTTGTCTTTAACAATCGTTTTAATCTCATCACTCACATTGAGTTGCTCAAGCATTTTGAGCATTTCAAGGATGACTAATTCCCCTTCTACCGCATAAACACTCTGTTCTCTTGGATCTTCCCATGCCACTTCGGTAAGACGTGCTTTACCTAATTTTAGGCCTTCTTGATCAGCGGTATCATCGAGCCATGCCATTAACAAAATAAAATAATGAATGAATTTCGCATCAGCAAGTTCCATTCCATAAGGTGCAAACGGATTAAGATCAAACAAACGAAATTCTAAGTATTGAATACCTTTTTCAAGTAAATCTCGCGCTTTTTTAGCGCCACGCAAGCGCACACTTGAGTAAAATTCTTTTTCCGCAATCAAATCACCTGATTTCACCCAGTGTTCTAACGTCTCAACATACTCTTGCAAACTGTCATAAGAGACGTGGATCTTCGGATCATTCACATAACCATATTTTCCTGAACGTAAACTGCGCACATATTGATGCGATTTAAGTGGTGAATTACCTCTGAAATATTTTTCCTCTACCGTTGGTGTCGCAGAAAACAGATAAAGCAGAATCCATTGATAGCGTAAGAAGTTTTTCGCTATTTTTAGGTAAAAATTATTTTGAAAATCAACCGCACTTTGTGTTTCATTTTGCGCATGAAATAAGGCATCAATAAACTTAGGGTCAATTTGAAAATTGTAATGAATGCCACTGACCATTTGCTTATATTTACCGTAAGACTGGACTAAATGCCCACGATAAGCCACATCGTCCTGATTATCTAATTGTGCGACCTTAATGTGCTCTTCTGGCGGTAATCCTGCAGGCATACTAAAAGGAAAAATAAATTCATCCTCTGGTAATGTACGCAAAGTCACTTCATGAATGGCGGAAAGCCAACGTAGTGTATCCTCTAACTTTTTCATCGGGGGAGTCACCAATTCCAACTGACTTTCTGCAAAATCTGTTTGAATATAAGGGTGGAAACGACGATTACCAAAGGCTTTAGGGTGCAATGATGTCACAATTGAACCATCTGCATATACCCGTTGACTTTCCTTTTCAATCCCAAATGACCCTTGCTGAAATAAGAGCTCTAGGTGATGTTGTTTAATGATTTGCTGAATATTCATATCCGTCCTTATTAGAAATTTCCACCTGACATTATGGAGAAAAAACAACATGGGGCAAAGTAAGAAAATAGAATGGAATATGAAATTTTGATATAAGAGAAAAATATCTGATAATTATTTGCATTATCCATTCTGAGTTATTAGAATGAGACAATTTTTATTTTCAGAAAATGGGGAATTTGCCCGATAACATAAAGGAGTTTTCATGAAAATTAAGCACGTCCAAATTGCAGCCCTTACCGGCTTAATGGCATTTGCAGGCTTTGCCTCTGCAGATATTACCGTTTACAACGGACAACATAAAGAAGGTGCAAAAGCCGTTGCCGATGCATTTACAAAAGCAACGGGCATTAAAGTCACCTTAAACAGTGCGAAAAGCGATCAACTTGCGGGTCAATTGAAAGAAGAGGGCGACAAAACCCCTGCTGATGTATTCTTTTCTGAACAAACAGCACCTTTCGCTGCACTCTCTGATGCGGGTTTATTAGAACCACTTTCTGCAGACACAATTAAACAAACTGCACACAAAGGTGTGCCTGTTGCACCGAAAAAAGACTGGGTTGCATTAAGCGGTCGTTCTCGTGTAGTGGTTTACGATCACACTAAATTATCTGAAAAAGATATGGAAAAATCCGTGTTAGATTATGCAACACCAAAATGGAAAGACAAAATTGGTTATGTTCCAACTTCAGGTGCATTCTTAGAGCAAGTCGTTGCGATTACTAAATTAAAAGGTAAAGATGCGGCACTTAAATGGTTAAAAGGCTTGAAAGAAAACGGTAAACTTTATGCGAAAAACAGTGTTGCCCTTCAAGCGGTTGAAAATGGTGAAGTACCGGCAGCGTTAATTAATAACTATTACTGGTATGCACTTGCGAAAGAAAAAGGTGCTGATAACCTCAAAACTCGTCTTTACTTTATTCGTCATCAAGATCCAGGTGCATTAGTGACTTATTCTGGTGCGGCTGTATTAAAAGGCTCTAAAAATAAAGAAGAAGCGAAAAAATTCGTTGATTTCTTAGCAAGTAAAGAAGGACAAGAAGCATTTGTTTCAGTACGTGCTGAATACCCACTTCGTACCGATGTGGTTTCTCCATTTAACATGGAACCTTATGCAAAATTAGAAGCGCCTGTTGTTTCGGCAACGACTTCTGAAGACAAAGACAACGCAAATAAACTTATTGAAGAAGCTGGTTTGAAATAAGTTTAATTTGCTATGCAATATAGGGCGTGTAATACACGCCCTTCTGTTATTTACTCTACTTACTCTACACTGATATTTTCAAAGGATTTTTCTGTGTCTAATCGCCCACCTCGCTGGCTTGTTGCCTTAATCGTGCTGATTAGTTTGCCATTATTGCTCCCTTTTTTATATGTTATTGAGCGAGCTGCAGATGTCGGATTGGCTCGCAGCATTGAGTTACTTTGGCGCCCAAGAATGTGGGAGTTGCTCAGTAATACCCTACTTTTAATGGTATTTGTCACGCTTTTTGCCATTATTCTCGGTACACTATGTGCGTTTTTATTAGAACGTTATCGCTTTTGGGGAAAAGGCTTTTTCCAAGTTGCCATGACGCTTCCGCTTTGTATTCCGGCTTTTGTCAGCTGTTTTACCTGGATCAGCCTCACCTTTAGAGTGGAAGGCTTGTGGGGAACTATCGGTATTATGACGCTGAGTTCTTTCCCACTTGCTTATCTCCCTGTTGCTGCAACCTTAAAAAGACTTGACCGCTCTTTAGAAGAAGTGAGCCTTTCATTAGCTAAAAGCCATGCTTACACATTTTGGCATGCGATTTTTCCGCAACTCAAACCCGCCATCGGAAGCAGCGTATTATTAATTTCGCTTCATATGTTGGTAGAGTTTGGGGCGGTTTCTATTTTAAATTATCAAACCTTTACTACCGCTATTTTCCAAGAATATGAAATGGCCTTTAATAACAACACTGCCGCCTTACTCTCTGGCGTGTTAATGGTCATTTGTATCCTTGTTGTGATGGGCGAAATTCGTTTTAGAGGCACGCAAACACTCTATCAAAGTGGCAAAGGCGTAATACGACCCTATCCATTAAAAACGCTCTCTGTTGGAAAACAAATTTTAGTCGTGAGCTTTTTCATGACCATTTTTGTGCTCAGTATTGGTGTGCCGATTACCATGCTGATTTATTGGCTAACCGTGGGAAGTTCCATTGAAAGTGCGGTCGATTTTGGGGAATTTTTTACCGCCTTTACAAACTCACTCACCATATCAACACTAGGGGCAACTCTCACGGTTATTTGTGCCTTACCATTGGTATGGGCTGCAGTACGCTATCGCAGTAAATTAACGATTTGGCTTGATCGAATCCCTTATCTACTTCATGCTGTTCCTGGGCTTGTTATCGCATTATCGTTAGTTTTCTTTACTATCAACTATGCGTATTCGCTTTATCAAACCTTTGCCATGGTTGTCGTCGCCTACTTTATGCTTTATCTTCCTATGGCACAAACGACCTTGCGTAGCTCGCTTGAACAAATGTCTAGCAACATCGAAAAGGTAGGACAAAGCTTAGGGCGTAGCAACTTTTATATTTTCCGTACCTTAGTCATTCCGGCCATGTTACCAGGGATTGCTGCTGCGTTTGCTTTAGTGTTTTTAAACTTAATGAAAGAGCTCACCGCAACCCTATTACTGACCCCAAATGACATTAAAACCCTTTCAACCGCCGTATGGGAATACACCTCTGATGCACAATATGCGGCAGCAACGCCTTATGCCATTATGTTAGTACTATTTTCAAGCATTCCTGTATTTTTACTAAAACGATACGGTTTTAAATAACAAAAAGATAAAAATGACAACATTACTCGACATTAAAAATTTAAATAAATCCTTTAATGGGCAACAAGTTTTACACAATATCTCGCTACAATTAGAGAAAGGGGAAATTTTGTTTCTTCTTGGCGCATCAGGTTGTGGAAAAACCACCTTATTGCGTAGCATTGCTGGTTTTGAACAACCAACAAGCGGTGAGATTTGGTTAAAGAATCAACCTATTTTTAACGAAAGTATCAATGTGCCGACCCAGCAACGCAAATTAGGCTATGTGGTCCAAGAAGGCGTGCTATTTCCGCATTTAAATGTTTACCGCAACATTGCTTATGGCTTAGGTGATGGCAAAGGGAAAACTGAAGAGGAAAAACAACGCATACAGGAAGTGATGAAACTGACGGGCATTAGCAGCTTAGCTGACCGTTTCCCACACCAGCTTTCCGGAGGTCAACAGCAACGTGTCGCACTTGCCCGAGCACTTGCACCAAGCCCTGAATTAATCCTGTTTGATGAACCATTCAGTGCATTAGATGAGCATCTGAGAAATCAAATTCGTTACGATATGTTACAGGTGTTAAGAGAAAGTGGTTCATCCGCCATATTTGTGACCCATGATCGTGATGAAGCACTCTGTTATGCAGACAAAATTGCGGTGATTCAAGAAGGGAGAATCCTTCAAATTGCAACACCTAAAACGCTCTATTGGTCACCGCAACATTTATCCATCGCAACATTTATCGGAGAAAGTATTATTTTCTCTGCAACATTAAAAAATGATGCCATCGCAACCTGTCAATTAGATGAAATTGCCGTCGAAAATAAAGGAAATGGCCATACGCAAGGCAAAGTTCTATTTCGTCCAGAGCAATTCTCTCTTGCCAAAAAAATCCAAGATCCGACGGCTTCTTTCCAAGGTGAGATTAAACGGATTGAATCGAGAGGACGAGCCATTAATCTTTGTATTAATGTTGGCGGCTATGAATTTAATCTTAATGAAGATCTCATCAACGAATACCATACAGGCGAACAAGTTACGCTGTATTTATATGGGAAAGGGGTATTCTATAATGACTAAAAAAAGGCGGAACACATTGTTCCGCCTTTTTTAATATGATTAATGACCAAGTGCTTTTCGCATCTTGATATTGAGCATTTCCACCACTGCGGAGAAGCCCATTGCAAAGTAAATGTAGCCTTTTGGAATATGGATATCCAAACTTTCAGCAATTAAACTTACACCTACTAAAATTAAGAAGGCTAAGGCTAAAATCTTCAATGTTGGATGGGTATCCACAAAATCACCAATTGGTTTCGCCGCAAACATCATGACACCAACTGCAAGCATAATCGCTAAAATCATCACTGGAAGATGGTTTGCCATGCCTACCGCCGTAATCACGGAGTCTAAAGAAAACACAATATCTAAAATAGCGATTTGGATTAACACGCCCAAGTAACTAACTTTCTTCTTGGTCGTTTCTTCTTCATGATGTGCTTCAGGATGCATCGCTTCTTTGATTTCACCTACACTTTTTACAATCAGGAATAAGCCCCCAAGGAATAAAATCAAATCACGACCTGAAATTTCCTGACCAACGAAAGTGAATAGCGGTTCCGTTAATTTCATCATCCAAGAAAGGGAAACAAGAAGTAAAATACGAGTAATCATCGCTAATCCAAGACCGATAATACGGCCAGATTGACGTTGATTCGCAGGTAAACGCCCCACTAAAATACTAATAAAAATAATGTTATCGATACCCAAGACGATTTCAAGTGCGGTCAATGTGAGCAATGAAATCCATGCTTCGGGATCAACAAGCCATTCAAACATAATATGTTCCTATATAAAATCCGAAAGGTTGAAATAATAGACAGTTCGCGTAGAAAATCAAGATTTTTCCTAACTTTTTAAGGTCTCAAAAATCTTTTCTGCTAAGGCTTTAGAAATACCGGGTACAGAGGCGATTTCATCCAACGTGGCATTTTTCACACCTTGCAATCCCCCTAAATATTTCAACAAGGCTTGGCGTCGTTTAGCGCCTACCCCTTCAATGGTTTCTAAACCACTTTGGGTAAAGGCTTTTTGTCGTTTTTGACGATGACCACTAATCGCATGATTATGGCTTTCATCTCGAATATGTTGGATTAAATGCAGTGCTAGGCTATCATCCGGCAAATGAATCTCACGATCTTGTTTGCTGATAATCAACACCTCTTGTCCTACTCGACGATCCACTCCTTTTGCCACACCAATTAAGTGCGGTCGATTTTTATCCCATTTCACGTTGAGATGATGAAAAACCTCTAAGGCACGATTAAGCTGTCCTTTACCACCATCAATAAAAATAATATCGGGGATTTTATCTTCATCAAGATCGCGGTCGTAACGTTTCTTTAAGGCTTGCTCCATCGCCGCGTAATCATCTCCCCCCGTAATACCTTCAATATTAAAACGGCGATAATCTGATTTCAGTGGGCCTTCTTGATTAAATACCACGCAAGATGCCACAGTTTGATTCCCCATCGTATGACTAATATCAAAACATTCCATGCGTTTAATTTCAGGCATATCGAGCAATTCACAAAGCGCTTGATAACGTTCGTGCATTCGGGAAGATTGTTTAAGTTGAGTCGCTAAAGCTGCTCTAGCATTAATTTGTGCGAGTTGTAGATATTTACCTTTATCGCCTTTAGCAGATTCTTGTATTACCACTTTTCGACCAGCTTGTTCAGTTAATAAAGCTTCAAGCTCGGCTTTTTCATCTAGTTTATGATCCACAATAATACTATTTGGGATACTTCTTCCCTGATAACCTTGCAAATAAAACTGCCCAACAAACGTCGCCGTTAATTCGGACAAATCAGTATTAGCAGGTACTTTCGGAAAATAACTGCGATTGCCCAATACTTTACCTTGACGAATAAACATCACTTGAACACAAGCTAAACCGTGCTGATACGCAATGGACATAATATCCATATCGTCCAAACGCTCATTGGAAACAAATTGTTTTTCGATAACCGCACGAACCGCTTGAATTTGATCTCGATAACGTGCAGCCCCTTCAAAATCTAAGTCTCGGCTCGCCTGCTCCATTTTGCTGATGAGATAATCTAATACTTGCTGATCTTTTCCTTGTAAAAATAGTCGTGCTAATTCGACTTGCTGATTATATTCTTCATCAGTCACATAGCCTGGCACACAAGGTGCTGAGCAACGCCCGATTTGATATTGCAAACAAGGGCGGGAACGATTGTTATAAACCGAATTTTCACATTGACGAACAGGGAATAATTTTTGCATTAACGACAAGGTTTCACGCACTGCCCCCGCATGAGGATAAGGTCCGAAATACTCGCCCGCTATTTTTTTCGTTCCACGATAAGAAGTAATACGAGGATGACGTTCTTTCGTCAGTAAAATAAAAGGATAGGATTTATCATCTCGCAATAATACGTTATAACGAGGTTGATAAAGCTTAATGAAATTATGCTCAAGCAATAACGCTTCTGTTTCAGAAGAGGTAATCGTCGTATCAATATGATGAATTGACGACACCAAGGCTTCTGTTTTTTTGCTGCTTAAGTTTTTTCGGAAATAACTGGAAAGGCGCTTTTTAAGATCTTTCGCTTTGCCCACATAAATAACCTGATCTTTATCGTCATACATACGATAAACACCAGGTTCATGAGAAACGTCTGAGAGAAACTTTTTAGAATCAAACATCAGTAAAAACTACGCCAAAATTGACCGCACTTTTTCTAAATCTTCTGCTGTATCCACACCAACTGCAGGGACTTCTTTCGCCAATTCTACGTGAATACGCTCACCGTACCACAATACACGGAGTTGCTCTAACTTCTCTAAGTTTTCTAACTGCGTTGGTGCCCATTGCACATATTGTTTAATAAAGCCCGCACGGTAAGCATAAATACCAATATGACGAAGATACGCATCAGCCAGTTGAGCCTTTGAGGTATCCGCTAATTGCATAAATTGATCACGATCGTAAGGAATCACTGAACGGGAAAAATATAAAACGTAGCCATCTTTATCGGTGACGACTTTCACTGCATTTGGGTTAAATAACTCTTCCGCTTCGTGAATTTTTACCGCAAGTGTCGCCATATTCACGTTAAACTTTGCTAAATTCTCTGCCACTTGACTCACAATAACGGGTGGAATTAACGGCTCATCCCCTTGGATGTTTACAATAATTTCATCATCAGCAATACCAAGCTTACTGACCACTTCCGCTAAACGCTCAGTACCAGAATTATGAGCTTCTGATGTCATACAAACTTCTGCCCCAAAAGCTTTTGCTGCCTTTTCAACTTGTTCGTTATCTGTGGCAATAATTACTCGGCTCGCACCTGATTGTTGAGCTTTCTCAAAAACATGTTGAATCATGGGTTTACCGGCAATATCGGCTAAAGGTTTACCCGGTAAGCGGCTCGATGCAAAACGAGCCGGGATAATAACTGTAAATGACATAATCATTCCTTATTCTTTCAATGTTTCGGCTTTTTCTGCCAACAAAATCGGCACGCCGTTTTCAATAGGGTACGCCACTTGCTCAAAAGGGCAAATGAGCCGTTGATTTTCTTGATCGTATTTCAATCTTGCCAAACATTGCGGGCAAGCAATCACTTCTAATAATCGAGGATTAAGTTTCTCACACATATTTCACTCGAATAGAGTTAAACTAAATGACGGATTTTTTCCCACAATTGTGGAAGTTTTTGGCCTTGGTTTTCAGCCTCAACAATCTCCGCATCAACTGGAACATACCACCAATTCTCTTTAGCAAAAGCTTGGCATTTTACGGCGTCCTTTTCGGTCATAAAGAGCGGTTGGTTTTCAGCAAGTTTTTCTAATAATTGCGGCTCAAAATGTTGATGATCTTGAAAAGCTTTCGTATTTTCTAAACGAATATTTAAATTTTCCAACATCGTGAAAAAACGTTGTGGATTACCAATTCCCGCAAT
>CAUUXN010000038.1:0-15519 GCA_963548985.1 uncultured Haemophilus sp.
GTATTTGGTTCTTTAATGTCCACACCAATTATCAACCCTCCGCAAAGTGCGATTTTAGGCATGCACGCCATCAAAGAGCGCCCGGTTGCGGTAGATGGCCAAGTGGTGATTCGTCCGATGATGTATTTGGCATTATCTTATGACCACCGCTTAATTGATGGTCGTGAATCAGTCGGTTTCTTAGTGGCGATTAAAGACTTATTAGAAGATCCAACTCGTTTATTATTAGAAATCTAAGCACATAGGCTTTTTCTCTTTTCAGGGAAAAAGCCTTTTTTACATTGATGTGAATAAAAGGGCGGGAACAATGCCCGCCTTTCTATGATTAAAACCAACCTTTATTTAGCTATTTTACGTACTAAGATTGCTAAGATAAAGGTAATGATGATAACAGGGAAAGTCAGACCTAAATCGGTTTCCCAACCTTTTGTCATAAGGAAACGATAGAGTACGAAGCCGACAAACCAAACGCCGAGTCCGATACTATCAACAGATTTTTTAACATGATGCTGTTTAAGCACAAAGAAATCAGCGATAAGCACAGCGATCATTGGCGCGAATACTGAACCAATAAAGAACAAGAAATGTTCGTATTCTGTCACTGGTAAGGTTGAGGCTAATATAATGCCTACAATCACGGTAAGTACGGAGATTGGCGTGACTTTTAATTGAGGGAAAATGTTGTTTAAACTCATGCCGGTGGAATAGGCGGGAAGTGCAGTGTTAATCATGGTAGAGGCGATGACAATTAATACACCAATAACACTTACACCAGCAAGAGAAAGAATTTGTGAGATTTCAGATTTACCGGTCACTAATGCTGCACCTAAGCCGAGAGCATACATCCAGCAGCTGGTCGCGGTATAAGTTAGCGTTGAAAGTGCGGTCGTTTTAAATGGTGTTTCGCTGTTCTTCGTGTGGTCAGATACTACTGGCAACCAAGAAAGTGGCATGACGGCAGCAATTTCTACAGCAGTACCAAATTTAATATTTTGCGCAACGTCCATGGCAATAAATGGCTTATTAGCTACTTGAATACTTAGCCACAGCATCAGTAAAAACATGGTGACAAGTGAGAGGCTTTTGAAGATACCTAATTTAGTGAAGCCGAGTAGTAGCCAAAGTATGATGAGTATGCCTAAGCCAAGTGTTAGGAATGGAAAGATGGAAGCATCAGCTGTTTGATTTAAGATAGAAATGACTTCAGCCCCCATATAAATCATGACAGCAGTCCATCCCATCAGTTGCATGGCATTGAGTAAAGAGAAAAGGGCAGAACCTTTTTCACCAAATGATATTTGTACCGTTTGCATGGCACTTTTTTGGGTTTTTGCACCGATGTAACCTGCACAGAAAAACATCGAACCTCCAATAAAGTGTCCAGCGACGATAGCAATTAAACCTTGTTGCCACCCTAGTGGCGCAAACCAAGTACCGGTGAGAATTTCTGCCATTGAAATAGCAGCAGTAAACCAAATGAGCGCAATCGCAAGATTGCTTGATTTTTTTGTTTGCATGTTGTTATCCTTAAAATGGATTGTGGTTATTCTGGCTCAGTATATAACTCAATATGTAAAGGGCAAGCCCAGAATTTAAAATAAAACAAAGTGCGGTCAAATTTTGTTTGTTTCGCTAAACAACATCAAAATAGGAAGGAAATATGAATTTACATGAGTACCAAGCCAAGCAGCTTTTTAAGCAATATGATCTGCCTGTGAGTGAAGGTGTCGTATGTCAAACAGCAGATGAAGCTGAAATGGCGCTCTTTCAGCTGAATGGCGATGTTTGGATAGCGAAATGTCAAGTTCACGCAGGTGGGCGCGGAAAAGCAGGTGGCGTGAAGCTTGTTCATAATACAGAAGAAGCACGTGCTTTCGCAGATAAATGGCTTGGACAACATTTAGTGACCTTCCAAACCGATAAAAAAGGTCAACCCGTTAATAGCATTTATATTGAAGAAACCTGCCAGATTGATAAGGAGCTTTATTTAGGTGCGGTGATTGATCGTGCTTCACAGAAAGTTGTTTTTATGGCGTCTTCAGCTGGAGGCATGAATATTGAAGATGTGGCAAGAGAAACGCCTGAGTTAATCCATAAAGTCGCCATTGATCCTTTGGTTGGTGGTATGCCATATCAAGGTCGTGAATTAGCCTTTAAACTAGGTTTAAGTGGCGAGCAAAATAAGCAATTTGCTGCTATTTTTGTGAAATTATCGCAGCTTTTTATCGAAAAAGATTTTTCTTTAGTTGAAGTGAATCCACTTGTGGTGACGAAAGAAGGTCACTTAATTTGTCTCGATGCGAAAGTAGGCATTGATGATAACTCACTTTATCGTCATCCTGATTTGTTAGCCTTACGCGATTTAAGTCAAAGTGATGCACGTGAAGCCGAAGCAGAAAAATATCAGCTCAACTATGTCGCCTTAGAAGGGGATATCGGCTGTATGGTTAATGGCGCTGGACTAGCTATGGGAACCATGGATATCGTGAAATTATATGGTGGTAATCCAGCAAACTTCCTTGATGTTGGCGGCGGTGCAACGAAAGAGCGTGTAGCTGAAGCCTTCAAAATTATTCTCACGGATAAAAATGTGAAATCTGTTTTAGTGAATATTTTTGGTGGAATCGTACGCTGCGATCTCATTGCTGAAGGGGTCGTTGCAGCGATTCAAGAAATCGGTGTAAAAGTGCCTGTTGTGGTTCGGTTAGAAGGAACCAATGCTCCACAAGGCAGAGCAATTTTAGCAGAAAGTGGTGTAAATTTAATTGCAGCGCATACATTACAGGAAGCTGCACAAGCGGCAGTGAAAGCAGCAAAAGGAGAATAATCATGGCGATTTTAATTAATAAAGAGACAAAAGTAATTTGCCAAGGTTTCACTGGTGCGCAAGGGACATTTCACAGCGAACAGGCATTGGCTTATGGCACAAAGTTAGTGGGTGGCGTTTCACCGAATAAAGGCGGAACAACTCACTTAGGTTTGCCAGTATTTGATACAGTGCGTGAAGCAGTAAAAGCGACGGGTGCTACGGCAACCATGATTTATGTGCCCGCACCTTTTTGTAAAGATGCGATTTTAGAAGCCATTGATGCAGGTATTCAGTTAGTAGTTTGTATTACAGAGGGCATTCCAACATTGGATATGTTGTTGGTAAAACAAAAGTTAAATGAAACGGGTGTCGTGATGATCGGCCCGAATTGTCCAGGCGTGATTACACCGGATGAATGTAAGATTGGTATTATGCCGGGCAATATCCATAAAAAAGGCAGAGTAGGGATTGTTTCTCGTTCAGGTACTTTAACCTATGAGGCGGTACAACAGACAACAGATGAAGGTTTTGGTCAATCTACTTGCGTAGGGATCGGCGGCGATCCTATCCCAGGATCCAACTTCATTGATATTCTAAAACGTTTCCAAGAAGATCCTGAAACTGAAGCTATCGTGATGATTGGTGAAATCGGTGGCTCAGCAGAAGAAGAAGCGGCAGCGTTTATTAAGTCTCATGTGACAAAACCTGTGGTGGCTTATATCGCAGGCGTGACGGCGCCAAAAGGTAAGCGTATGGGACACGCAGGAGCGATTATTAGCGGTGGAAAAGGAACGGCAGAAGATAAAATTGCAGCTCTTGAAGCGGCAGGCGTGAAGACAGTGAGAAGTCTTGCTGAAATCGGTTCAGCCCTTCGTGAATTGTTGAAATAAACTACTTAAAAAATTGACCGCACTTTGGATTAGTTTTCAAAGTGCGGTCGTTTTTTATAACAAATCCTTATAACTACATCTAAATCGGTGTATAATCTCGTCAGTTTTTTAAGGACAAAATTATGAGCCAATTTTTCTATATCCACCCTGAAAATCCGCAAGCACGTTTGATTAATCAAGCGGTAGAAATTTTGCGTCAAGGGGGCGTCATTGTGTACCCGACAGATTCGGGCTATGCCTTGGGTTGTATGATAGGCGATAAACATGCGATGGATCGTATTGTGGCGATTCGTAAATTGCCAGAAGGGCATAATTTTACGTTGGTATGTAGCGATTTATCCGAGCTTTCAACCTATGCAACGGTCAGTAATGTGGCTTATCGCTTAATTAAAAATAATACACCGGGGCGTTATACCTTTATTTTGACGGCAACGAAAGAGCTTCCTCGTCGCTTAATGACGTCAAAACGCAAAACGATTGGCTTGCGTGTACCAGATAATCAAATAGCCTTAGATTTATTGAAGGCATTAGGTGAACCGATTTTATCTTGCTCACTGATGCTGCCTGATAATGAACATATGACTTATTCCGATCCCGAAGAGATTCGCGAATGCTTAGAACGTCAAGTGGATTTAATTATTCATGGTGGCTATTTAGGTCAAGAGCCAACAACGGTGGTGGATTTAACGGAAGAATCGCCAGTGATTTTACGTGAAGGAAGTGGTAGTACCGATCCTTTCATTTAACTTATTTTAGACGCTTGGGAAAGCGACAAAGGAAAAACAGATGAAACCTATTCAAAAACCAGTCAGACAAGAACGTGAAAAACAAGCGGGAAAACAACCGCACTTTGAGCGTAAAGATCGTAAAAGTGCGGTCAATTCTGACATCAAATCAACTCCTAAGGCTAAGGTGGCTAAGCCATCTCGTCAATCTACTGTAGAAGGTGAAAAATTACAGAAAGTGCTTGCGCGAGCAGGACAAGGTTCTCGTCGCGAAATTGAAGCGATGATTGCTGAAAATCGTGTGAGTGTCGATGGCAAAATGGCGACCCTTGGCGATCGTATCGATGTACATTCCGGTGTAAAAGTGCGTATTGATGGTCGTATCATTAATCTTCAACAAGCACAAAAAGAAGTATGCCGTGTATTAATGTATTACAAACCAGAAGGCGAACTTTGTACGCGTAGTGATCCTGAAGGTCGTCCAACTGTATTCGATCGTTTACCACGCTTAAATGGCGCAAGATGGATTGCTGTCGGTCGTTTGGATATTAATACTTCGGGCTTATTGCTTTTCACAACAGATGGCGAATTAGCTAATCGGTTAATGCACCCAAGCCGTGAAGTTGAACGCGAATATTCTGTGCGTGTATTTGGTCAAGTGGACGATGCCATGTTAGCGCGTTTACGTAAAGGTGTGCAGTTGGAAGATGGTCCAGCCAATTTCAAAGAAATCAAATTTTCGGGCGGTGTTGGGATTAACCAATGGTACGACGTGACCTTAATGGAAGGTCGTAACCGTGAGGTGCGTCGCCTGTGGGAATCACAAGGCATTCAGGTGAGTCGCTTAATCCGTATTCGCTACGGCAATATTAAGCTGATGAAAGGTTTACCGCGTGGTGGCTGGGAAGAAATGGATCTGGAAAACGTCAACTATCTACGTGAATTAGTGGGCTTACCACCAGAAACCGAAACCAAATTAGACGTAACAAAACCTCGTCGCCGACCAAAATCAGGTCAAATTCGTAAAGCAGTAAAACGTTATACTGAGTTAAGTAAACGCTATAAAAAATAGGTGGTACTAGCGATGAAAATGCAGCAACTTCGCTATATTGTTGAGATTGTAAACCAAAATTTAAATGTGACGGAAGCAGCCAATGCGCTTTATACCTCTCAGCCAGGTATCAGTAAACAGGTTCGCTTGTTAGAAGATGAACTCGGTTTAGAGATTTTTGAGCGTAATGGTAAGCATATTAAATCCATTACCCCTGCGGGTAAAAAGATCGTGGCTATTGCTCGTGAGCTTTTGGTGAAAGCGCAAAGCATTAAATCGGTTGCCAATGAATATACTTGCCCAAATCATGGTGTGTTACGCATTGCGACAACCAATACACAAGCGCGTTATATGCTGCCAGCTGTGGTAGAACGTTTCTCTAAACAATATCCGGATGTGAGTTTACATATTCATCAAGGTTCACCGACGCAAATCCATGATGCATTGATTTCAGGTGAAGTAGATTTAGCGATCACAACAGAAGCGCCATATCTTTTTGATGATTTGATTCAACTGCCTTGCTATTTGTGGAATCGTTCGGTGATTGTTAAACCAGACCATCCTTTAGCAAAAGTTAAAGAACTTACCGTTGAAGAATTAGGTAAATATCCGTTAGTCACTTATACCTTCGGCTTTACTGGTGTATCTGATTTGGATTATGCGTTTAATCGCGCGGGTATTTTGCCGAATATTGTGTTTACTGCAACGGATGCTGATGTGATTAAAACCTATGTGCGTTTAGGATTAGGTGTGGGTATTATGGCATCTATGGCACATACGCCAGCAGATAAGGATTTAGTGGCGATTGATGCAGGACATTTGTTCCGTGCGAGTATGACGCAAATTGCGTTTAAACACAGCACATTCTTACGCAACTATATGTATGACTTTATCGAATTTTTCTCACCGCACTTAACGCGTCCAATGGTTGAAAAAGCCGAGAGATTGCGTGATAACAATGCCGTGAAGAAATTGTTTGATAATGTCGAATTAGATGTGAAGTAAAATAGCAAAAATAAAAGGGCGGTCAGAATTTAATGCGAATTCTGACCGCTCTTTTTTACAATAAAAATAAATGTGGCACTAAGTTCATGACGATAACTGTCGCGATAGAAAGCAATAATCGTGATGCGCCAAAGATAAAGCCTCGGTTAGTGCCATTATCAAATTTTACTAATAAATTCGCCATCACCGTTAAGGCATAGACTTCAATTACCGTGAAGATAACTAAGTAAATATAAGCAGAAACCACAGAAATATATTTCAGCGTAATAAACCAAGGCAAGATAATACCAATAGCCAAGATTGGCGCCACCCATAGGGTTTGTTTAATCGTTAAATTAATTTTTCGAGAAAAATAACTTTGTAGCGACACAGTCAACAAACCATTTACAAAAAGTGCAATGGGGGAGTGTTCTGGCATCCCTAATTTGTTGTCAAAAAGGAACGGGAAGATCACAAAGAATGAGGTTGCAATGGAAAGAGGAATAAACAACATTAAATGCACAAATAAAAATTCTTTGGTGATGATTTCTTTAATTTGAGCAAAGCGAAACTTCACTAAGGTCTGCAAGGTTTGGATTTGATAAAACGGTTTTACCATTAAGGCAAAGAGAACCGCTTCCATCGCAAAGCAGACCCAAATCAGCGATTCAATGAGATTGTATTTGATAAATGGAATCACTAACAAAGGCGCAAACATAGACGACATGGAGGTGACTTTTAAATATTTTCCCTGTAATCGAGTTTTCTCTTTGTATTCTTCACCCGCGAGCACCAATAGGCAAGCTTTCGCATTGGTACCAAACAAACAACTGCCTAAGCCAAAACAGGTGGTAGCAATTAAAAGCAGAATGTAATTGTCTGCAGAGAGAAAGAAAATGTAGGCGATCACATCTAAAAAGCAGCCGAGCAACATCATTTTAGCCAGTCCAAAGCGATCGCCCCAGATACCGGCTAAAATGGCTAATGCTTGGTTGCAGAAGAAAAGCAACGAGAGTGAAAAGGCTATTTCACTGTTACTTAATCCTTTTCCTTGTAAATAGATGAAAAATACCGTTTGCATGGAAAAGAATGCAAGGGTAGAAAAGAAACGACGAGTCAGTAAAAGTTTTTGTAAATTCATTGTGTTATTAAAAAAAAGAAAAGCACGCGTTAAGAACGCGCGCCAGTAATTTGTTAAGTGCGGTCAAAATTCACGACAATTTTTAACCGCACTTGAGATTAAAAAGAATCGTGATATTTCACTAAATCTTCTCGGCTAATGGCAAATACACCTAGACCGCCATTTTTTAGTTCAACCCATTCAAATGGCACATCTGGATATTGTTCAATGAGACTTACCATGCTGTTGCCCACTTCGCAAACGAGCATGCCATTTGGTGTTAAATAATCCGGCGCTTGTTTTAAAATTTGCTTTGTAATTTCTAACCCATCAACACCGGAACCTAAGGCTAATTCAGGCTCATAATGGAATTCTTCCGGCATATCTGCCAAATCTTCTTCATCCACATAAGGCGGATTGGTTACGATTAAATCATATTGTTGACCGAAGAGATTTTGGAATAAATCTGATTGAATCGGGAAAACTCGCTGTTCTAATTGGTGGCGAGCAACATTGATTTCCGCTACATTTAACGCATCCACAGAAAGATCGACTGCATCCACTTCAGCCTCAGGAAAGGCTTCAGCCGTAGCAATTGCGATACAACCACTGCCGGTACAAAGATCTAAAATACGTTTTGGTTCAGATTTTAAAAGCGGAGCAAATTTATCTTGGATTAATGCACTGATTGGTGAGCGAGGAATAATTGTGCGCTCATCCACATAAAACTCTAATCCGCAGAACCAAGCACTATTCGTTAAATAAGCGACAGGCACACGTTGTTCGATACGACTTAAAACTAATTGTACTAAAGTTTCTTTTTCTGAAGGAGTAAGTTTACTGCTAAATAAATCTTGCGGTAAATCGAGCGGTAATTGAAGACCCGCTAGGACTAATTGAAGACTTTCATCCCACGCATTGTCATGGCCTTGTCCGTAATAAATATCAGAACGGTTAAATGTGCTGTATGTCCAGCGTAAAAAATCTTGAATGGTCGTTAATTCACTTGCCACATTATCTTCTAAAATTGTCGCAACAAGTTCTTGATTGTGTAAGGTTTCCATTTTGCGCCTCAATAAAAATTTTGGCTAGTTATACCATAGAATAGATGTGCTATCATTAAGCAAAATAACAAATTGAGAAAAATAATGACAGAACCAGATGATTTTGATCTTTTTCGGGCAGAAACAAAAGGGATCAAACCTATTAAGCAAGATACCTTTGTTGCACCTCGTCAAAAGAGCAGTCAAAAAAAATCCCCTTTACGTGATATTCGAGAAAAAGAAGATACGCTTTTCTATTTTTCCGATGAATATGAACCCTTGCTAAATGAACATGATGGTGTCATCAAATATTTACGCGAAGGGGAAGATAGTCATTTATTGAAACAACTTCGTCGTGGCGATTTTTCACCCGAATTATTTTTGGATTTGCATGGTTTAACCCGTGAGCAAGCCAAAATGGAATTGGCAGCACTGTTGTTAGCTTGTGAAGATGAGCATGTTTATTGTGCGAGCATCATGACCGGCTACGGCACGTTTACGTTGAAAAAACAAATTCCACGTTGGTTAGTTCAGCACCCTAAAGTCCGAGCGTTACACCAAGCTCCCAAAGAATGGGGCGGAGAAGCGGCGATACTCATTTTAGTGGATGTATAAAGAAAAAGTGCGGTCGAAATTGACCGCACTTTTTTTACATTTTTTCGATTGTCTTAATGCCTAATAACTCTAGACCTTGTTTTAAGGTTTTCTCTGTAAGAGAAGCGAGTTTTAAACGGCTTAATTTTACGCTTTCGTCTTCAGCATTTAAGATTGGACAGTGTTCATAGAATGAGGAGAACACACCTGCCAATTCATATAAATAAGCACAGAGCACATGCGGTGTCCCTTCTTTGCCCACAGTTTGAACCGCTTCTTCAAATTGAAGCAATTTGATGGCTAATGCACGTTCTTTTTCATCAGAAAGCTGAATTTTCGCTTCTGCAAGTGCGGTTGGATTCACGTCTGCTTTATTGAAGATTGAACGAATACGTGTGTAAGCATATTGCATATAAGGCGCGGTATTACCTTCAAAGCTGAGCATATTATCCCAATCGAATACATAGTCAGTGGTACGGTTTTTAGAAAGATCCGCATATTTCACCGAACCGATACCCACCGCTTCAATAACCGCTGCTTTTTCATCGTCAGATAAATTGGTATTTTTCTCATTGATTAATACCGTTGCACGCTCAATCGCTTCATCTAATAAATCTGCTAATTTTACGGTACCACCAGTACGAGTTTTGAATGGTTTACCATCTTTACCCAACATCATACCGAAGTTTTTATGTTCAAGTGAGAAACTGTCTGGCACATAACCTGCTTTACGCGTAATTAACCACGCTTGTTGCATGTGTTGGCTTTGACGTGTATCAGAGAACACTAATGCACGATCCGCTTTTAAGGTTTCATAACGATATTTAGCCGCTGCAATATCGGTAGTGGTATAAAGGAAACCGCCATCTTTCTTCTGAACGATAACGCCCATTGCTTCGCCTTCTTTATTCTTGAATTCATCAAGATAAACCACTAGCGCCCCTTCATCTTCAACCGCTAAACCTTGTTTTTTCAGATCTTCAACGATAGCAGGTAACATCGGGTTATAAAGACTTTCACCCATCACATCTTTTTCGGTTAACGTAACATTCAAACGATCGTAGTTACGTTGGTTTTGTTGCATAGTGATATCAACTAATTTTTTCCACATTGTGCGGCAATATTCATCTCCACCTTGCAATTTCACTACATAGTTACGGGCTTTTTCAGCGAAAGCCTCATCTTCATCATAATGTTTTTTCGCTTCGCGATAGAATGCTTCAAGATCTTGAAGTTCCATTTCGCTTGCGTGTTCATTTTCCATTTTTTCAAGATAAGCAATAAGCATACCAAATTGTGTACCCCAGTCACCTACGTGGTTTGCACGAATAACGTTGTGACCTAAAAATTCAAGGGTACGAACAACGGCATCACCGATAATGGTAGAGCGTAAATGACCTACGTGCATTTCTTTCGCAACGTTTGGTGAAGAATAATCAATCACGATGGTTTGTTTTTCATTTGCGCTGACACCAAGATTTTGATCTTTTAATGCGGCAGAAACGTTATTCGCTAACCAAGTAGGATTTAAGAAAATATTAATAAAACCTGGACCAGCAATTTCCGTTTTTTCTGCGACATCAGAAAGATCAGCATGATCTAATACTTTTTGTGCAAATTCACGTGGATTTAAACCTAGTTTTTTAGCAGCAGCCATGATGCCGTTTGCTTGGTAGTCGCCAAATTGTGGTTTACTTGATTGGCGAATAAGCGCATCACATTGTTCATCTGCGCCAGCAGCAATCATCGCTTGTTTAATTTTATCGGATAAAATAGATTGAATATTCACGGTTTTTCCTAATCTTGAAATTGAATAATGAAAATAATCGGCTATGATACCGTTGTTTATAGATTTCTCAAAGTAAGAGCAGGAGAAAATGTCAAATTTAATGGAAAAATCGACCGCACTTTATCAAGAGTTGCCTTTATTTCAGGAAAAAATTCAGCAATTAGCTGCCGTCATGAAAGTGAATTTAGCGGATTATCAAATTGATCATTTAGCTTTAAGAGCAAATACTGAAGAAAAAGCAAAAAATTGGCTGACAGAGTTATTAAAGTGCGGTAGAATTTTAAGCGATAATATCGTCAATGGGCGTCCTATCTATTTGATTGAATTAGATGAGCCAGTTGATTTCATTGGTCAGCCTGTCGATGTTATTGAATTACCGTTTCCTAAAAATAAACAATATCCCCAAGAAACTTGGGAACATATTGAAATTGTAATGCCGTTTTTATCTCATGAATCTGTTGAGGATTGGGTTAATCGAATTTGCAATACATTTTTATGGAAGGAACTAACTCAATTAACCATGAAGGTGAGCGAACCTAAGGTGGAAGGGGAGCAATTGTCCAATCCATCCATTGCAGTGAGTTTTGTTGATAAAACAGAAAATCACGTTTGCATAAAGGTTCATCCTTATACAATAAAGAAAATACTCGAGGTTTAGTGTAATGAAAAAAATTACCTTAGCATTAACTGTCTTATTAAGTTTAGGTTTATCAGCTTGTTCATCTCAATCACAAAAAGATGAAAGCGCTTATAAAGGTCAAGTTATCTTCACCGAATTCCAAGGTGATGATGTAAAATTAACCGTTCGTAAAAACGACTGCTCATACAAACAAGAAGGTGAAACAGAAGTTATCGTTCACAAATACGATTCAACTTTAGTAACTGGTGCTTGTGTGAAAGTATCTGACAACGGTCAAGGCGTGAAAAACGTTTCTACTTGGTCTCCAAGAAACCCAATCTAATTCATTTTTAGAAGGTTAGTTTTATGAAAAAAGTAACAGTAGCATTAGCACTTATGATGTCTATCGGCTTAACCGGTTGTGCAAACACTGATATTTTTAGCGGTGATGTGTATGAAGCTGGACAAGCAAAAGAAGCGCGTTCAATTAGCTATGGTACTATTGTTTCTGTTCGTCCTGTTAAAATCCAAGCGGATAATCCAGGTGTAATCGGTACAGTTGGTGGTGGTGCTTTAGGTGGTATCGCTGGTAGTACAATTGGCGGTGGCACTGGACAAGCAATTGCAACTGCAGTAGGTGCAATTGGTGGGGCGATTATTGGTAGCAAAGCTGAAGAGAAAATGAGCCAAGTTAATGGTGCAGAGCTTGTTATCAGAAAAGATAATAGAGAAGAGATCGTTGTGGTTCAAAAAGCGGATCCTAGCTTTAAAGCAGGTCGTCGCGTAAGAATCGTTGGCGGTTCATCATTAAATGTTTCTGTTATCAACTAACTTAAACGAAAAAATAGAAAAAAGCGAGCCATAATAAGGTTCGCTTTTTTTTATGTTTTAAATCAAAAGAAAGTGCGGTTGTTTTTTGCTTGAAAGTAAAAAATATGATACAACTATCAACCGTTATTTCACATCAACAATAGGAAGCAAAATGTCAAATTTACAACAAGTTATTGAAGCTGCATTTGAAAAACGTGCGGAAATTACCCCTAAAACAGTTGATGCACAAACTCGTGCAGCAATCGAAGAAGTGATCGAAGGATTAGATAGCGGTAAATACCGTGTTGCAGAAAAGATTGATGGTGAATGGGTGACTCATCAATGGTTGAAAAAAGCAGTATTATTATCTTTCCGTATCAATGATAACCAAATCATTGATGGCGCTGAAACTAAATACTACGACAAAGTGGCATTGAAATTTGCTGACTATACCGAAGAGCGTTTTGCTCAAGAAGGTTTCCGTGTCGTACCTTCTGCAACCGTACGTAAAGGGGCATACATTTCTAAAAACTGTGTATTAATGCCATCTTATGTAAATATCGGTGCATACGTGGGTGAAGGTACCATGGTTGATACATGGGCAACTGTTGGTTCATGTGCGCAAATTGGTAAAAATGTACACTTATCTGGTGGTGTAGGTATTGGTGGTGTATTAGAGCCATTACAAGCGAACCCAACTATTATCGGTGATAACTGTTTTATCGGTGCACGTTCTGAAGTCGTTGAAGGCGTGATTGTTGAAGATGGTTGTGTGATCTCTATGGGCGTATTCATCGGTCAATCAACTAAAATCTATGATCGTGAAACGGGTGAAGTGTTCTATGGTCGTGTACCAGCTGGTTCTGTAGTGGTTTCTGGTAGCCTCCCATCAAAATGTGGTAAATACAGCTTATACTGTGCAGTGATCGTGAAAAAAGTTGATGCAAAAACTTTAGGTAAAGTAGGTATCAACGAGTTATTACGTTCTATTGAAGAGTAATTAAAATCCCATAAAAAATGACCGCACTTGATAGATAAAGTGCGGTCATTTTATTTTCTAAATTAGCGAATTATTTTTTTCTTGCTAACATTGTCGCAAATTTTAATTTAATACGATTGCCGTTTTCATCGGTTTTATGTAATTCGCCCATATTTTCGTTGTATTCTAAGAATTCCCAATCTTTGTAGTATTCTTTTAATTCACCTTCAGAGAACGTAAATGAGAACGCTAATGGACAAGGTACCTCAGGTGTAGACATCGCTGCTACAATTAAGTTGTAACCACCAGGGTTGGTGTGTTCTTGCATATTCTTAATAATGGCAGGAATTCGCTCACGATTTAAGAACATAAATACCACGGTTGATACAATAAAGTCGTAGTTTTCTTGAATATTGGCGGTATTAATATCATAAACTGCAGTCTTGATATTCAAGTTTTCTTTATCTTTGGTTTCGTTTAAGAAGGCAATGCTGTTTTCGTTGTGATCCCAAGAAGTCACATCATAACCTTTTAAACTTAAATAAAGGGAGTTACGACCTTGTCCGCAGCCTAAATCTAACACTTTACAAGGTTTAATAATTTTAGCGGCATCAACCACATCACCATGCGTTGCAGTCATATTATATTTTTTGCTGAAGTAATCTTCTTTTGTGCAATAGAAACCAAGCGTACATTCTAAATCATCAGAAAGGGCTTCAACTCGGTGCCAGGCTTGTGGCTCAACAAATGGAATATCACTTTCTGGGGTGAAAATATGTTCAGCAATGACATCGCCATTTTCAGTTAGCTCATAAAACTTAAGTTTACCTTTTAATACCGTAAGCTTGCCCCAAGTTCCCACTTTTGTATTGTGTTTTTCTTGGAACATTTTAGGTAATTTATCTTTTGTCCAAACCGGCATTTGTTTATAGCAGATAAGTTCGTTTGTCATAATGAATTCCTTTTAATTTGCGTGATAAATATCTGATTGATATGGTAGGGTATTTGATTCTATTTGGCAATAAAAAAGGCGACCGAAGTCGCCTAAATATTAAATTATTTTACTTGCATACCGGCAGTGACACCGCTATCAGCTGAAAGTAAGAATAAATCACTTCCGCCAGTACCAGCAGAAAGAATCATTCCTTCTGACACACCGAATTTCATTTTGCGAGGAGCCAGGTTTGCTACCACAATAACAAAACGACCTTCTAATTCTTCAGGTTTGTTGTAAGCCGCTTTAATGCCAGAGAACACTTGGCGAGTATGGTCACCTAAATCTAATTCAAAACGTAAGAGTTTGTTTGATTCTGGTACTGCTTCGCATTTCAGTACTTTTGCCACACGCATATCGATTTTAGCAAAATCGTCAATGGTAATGGTGTCAGCAATTGGTTCAACATTTGAAAGTGCGGTCGCTTTTGCCGCTGTTTTTTCTGTCGCTTTGTTGGTTTCAGCGAAAAGTGCTTTAGTTTCTTCTACAACTGCATCAATTTGTTTTTTCTCTAAACGAGAGAAAAGGGCTTTAAATGGGGTAAGCTGATGACCTAATAATGGTTGTGCAATATTATCCCATGTTAGTTCTGTTTGTAAGAACGCTTCTGCACGTTCAGCCAGTTTCGGAAGAACCGGTTTTAAGTAAGACATTAATACACGGAAAAGCTCGATACCCATTGAGCAAACCGCTTGTAATTCAGCCTCTTTGCCTTCTTCTTTTGCAATGACCCAAGGGGCTTTTTCATCAATATATTTATTGGCTTTATCAGTTAATGCCATGATTTCACGAATCGCTTTGTTGTATTCACGGCTTTCATAATAAGCAGCAATTTGTTCAGCTTGTGCAGTAAATTCATTGAAAAGCACTTCGTCTTCTAATTTATCTGCTAATTTGCCTTCAAAGCGTTTAGCGATAAATCCAGCATTACGAGAAGCCAAATTGACTAATTTATTCACGATATCCGTATTGACTCGTTGAACGAAATCTTCCAAATTGAAATCAAGATCTTCGATGCGATCGTTTAATTTCGCTGCGTAGTAGTAACGCAAACATTCTGGATCAATGTGATTTAAATAGGTGCTGGCTTGGATAAATGTACCGCGTGATTT